>JALFCJ010000068.1 GCA_022771185.1 Spirochaetales bacterium
AAAAGAGAAGAACATATCAGAAGTACTGTCATACATATCGGAAATAGACCGTAACGATATCACTTTCTTGATTGTAGGGGACGGACCATATAGGAAAGAGTTGGAAGAAGAAGCAGAAAAACTCTCCCTCAAGGCCCCCAAAGTAGTATTTGCAGGCATGGTGAATCCAACATCAGTTGCTTCTTGGTACACTCTAGGTTCTCTCTTCGTCAACGCATCCACTAGTGAGACACAAGGTCTGACATATGTAGAAGCACTTGCTTCAGGTGTTCCTCTCCTATGCAGAAAAGACCCTGCCTTGGATGATGTAGTAAAGAAAGGCTACAATGGTTGGCAATGGGAAGGAGATAAAGATTTCTTGTCTAAGCTCAACTCTTATCTCTCACTAAGCGAAGAAGAAAAACAACAGCTGAGCAAGAATGCTAAAGAAAGTAGCCACCTTTTCTCCTCAGCTCTTTTTGCAGAGAAAGCTGAAAAGCTCTATTTAGAACTAATTGAAAACAAAAAGAAATAAGACCCCTTATTCTAGTTTTGCTCAAGAATTATGTTCTTGGGCATTTTTTTAAAATGGCCAGATGATAAGTCTGGCCATAGGAGTAGATATATTTCGCTCTTATTCTTCGGATTGAGCAAGTCTTCTTCTCTTTGCAGTCTGTATGCTTTCTTTAATGACAGGTCCTGCTGTCTGAATAAGGATGACGATAATAAGGACCAAGCCCTGGAATGTATCCTGGATATCGACACTAAGAGAAGGAATGGAAACGATGATAAAGTTGATGGTTGTATAAGAAAGGGCTCCAAAGAGGACACCAAGGAGTTTTCCTCTTCCACCAGACATGCTGATTCCTCCCAATACAACGGCAGCGATTGCGTACATTTCATAGCTCTGACCGGAAGAAGCTGGTGTGATATTTCCAATCTTACAAGCCTGAAGGAAAGAAGCGACACCCACAAGAAGACCTGTGATGACAAATACAGATACCTTTACAAATGTCGTGTTGATACCTGAGAGGTGTGCACTCTTCTCGTTTGAACCCACAGCATAAACACTCTTACCATACTTTGTCTTCTTGCTGATGACAAC
Source organism: Spirochaetales bacterium (assembly GCA_022771185.1). Classification (GTDB taxonomy): domain Bacteria; phylum Spirochaetota; class Spirochaetia; order Sphaerochaetales; family Sphaerochaetaceae; genus Ornithospirochaeta. The sequence continues at coordinate 1,085 of JALFCJ010000068.1, forward strand.
AAATAGAATAACCATCAATAAGAATACGAATGTAATGTAAGGAATTGAGAAGCCTCCAATCTGAAGCTTACCTGTTCCGAACTGCATTCTTAAAAAGTTATACTTGTTGTTGGTTCTGAGCATAGCAAACTGGCTGGAGTTGGATCCAGTGATAGAAGAGTCCATTGTTCTTACAACAGAGAGGGTAAGAGATCTATAAATCAACATTGTACCCAAAGTTACGATAAATGGAGGCATCTTTGCCAACCCTACTAAGAGTCCGTTAATTAAGCCGCAGAGACCGCCTACGATGAGGGCTGTAAGAATCATGACAGCAATGGAGTTCGTCATGTTAAACGCCACAATCGTTGCACTTGTAGTCAAAACAAGAGAAGAACCGATTGAGAGGTCGATCTGTCCTGTTATGATTACCAATGCCATACCAAGAGCCATTGTTCCTACGATACAAGTATTCTGAGATCCAAGAATAGCAGCGATATGACTCCATTTGAAAGCGTTGCCGTTGGCGCTGATTGCGATAGCATAAACTATCATTACAATGAACATGACAATTATAAATGAGTACTGGGACCAGGCTTTTCCGATGCCCTTTTTCAATTTCTTTGCATCCATATCTTAACCTCTCTTTGCTCCGGTGGAGTATGCCATGACCACCTGCTCTGTAACATCTTTATGATCGAGAATTGCAGCTATTTCGCCTTCATAGAATACGACACATCTATCTGCAACTTTCTGGACTTCAGGTATTTCCAAGGTGTTTATGATTACCGTCTGCCCCTGTTTTGCGAACTCAAGAATCAATCTGTAGATTTCACTCTTGGCTCCTACGTCTACACCCTGTGTAGGGTTATCGAACAAAAGCACTTCAGCACCCGTGTTGAGCCAACGAGCAAGGAATACTTTCTGTTGGTTACCGCCACTAAGGGAAGCTATACCCAAGGAGCTGTTCTCTGCCTTGATTTTCAGCTTCTCTTTTTGCTTCTGATACTTCTCTTCTTCCTTTTTGTCTTTAATTAACTGATGTTTCTTTGATAGGACATGCTCGGAAGTATAGAAGTTTTCAAGAATAGAAAGATCAGGAATTACAGAGTTCTCTTTTCTGTTTGCAGGGAGCATAGAGACTTTGTTTTTCATAAAGGTTCCTATTTTTCCTGTTATCTTATTTCCGTTTACTTCTATATATCCACCTTCATTAGGAAGAACACCGAACATTGTCTGCATCAGTTCGCTGGCGCCTGAGCCCGCAAGACCAGTAAAAGCCAGAATCTCTCCTTTTCTTACAGAGAGATTTATCTTTTTAAAGCCGTGACCTGAGTAGTTATGAAGCTTAAGAATTTCACCTCCCAGCTCTCGAGGCTCATAGTAGTCTGCATCTACGTAGTTCACACCTACCATATCTGAAGTAAGCTTCTGTGCATCCACGTCTTTAATTTTGCCGCTTGAAATAAACTGTCCGTTTCTAAAAACAGTGTATCTATCTGCAATAGCAAATATTTCAGGCATCTTATGAGAAATAAATACGAAACTCTTCCCTGTCTTCTTAAGTCTGTTAAGAATACCGAAAAGATGATCTATTTCATCGTTGGACAGAGCTGTAGTAGGCTCATCCAAAATCAATAGCTTTGCATCTGAATACAATGCCTTACAAATCTCCAAAAGCTGTTTCTCACTGGTCTTGAGATTACTTACCATCTCAGATGGATTCATCTCTACTCCTAAGCTTTCAAAGAGTTCTTTTGTCTTTTTTATCTGCTCCTTTTCGTCAATCAGACCAAATTTTGTCTTAAGCTCTTTTCTGAGAAAGATATTGTCTGCAACGGAAAGGTCGTTGATCACGTTCAATTCCTGATGGACAAATGCTATACCTGCGTTTTCCATCTCTTTAATGGTTGGAGTTATATACTCCTTGCCCATAAATACTATTTTGCCACTATCTGCGGGGATTACTCCTGTAAGAATGTTCATCAATGTAGATTTTCCCGCACCATTTTCTCCAAGAAGGGCGTGTACTTCCCCTTCCTCCATCTCGAAATGGACGTCACTAAGGGCTTTTGCGCCTCCGAAAGACTTGGAAATATGCTTCATCTCGAGAATTTTTGCCATTATTTGCTCCCATTTCAAAATAGACGGATGTACCTTTCGATACACCCGTCGTTAATCATTTGGTTATGACTTAATGTCCGAGGAATCCTTCGTACTGGTTGACGTTCTGGCGGTTTACGATCCAGACAGGTTCTGTATCGACGTCGCCATTCTTGTATGTCCAGTTGCCACTGAGGTAGTCGACCATCTTGTCGATGACGCTCTTCATCATTGATGGGCTGAAGTATACACTCATCATGTTGTCGAAGTACTGATCAGCGATCTTAGCCTGCTCAGACTTTCCACTCATGACATCATAGAGTTCCTGCATACCACCGATAGCAGAGATATAAACGTTGAGGGACTCAAGCTTTGCCTTTGTAGCAGCAGAGAGTGAAGAACCTTCAATAAGGTTAAGCATACCGAATGTCATCTCATCGTCCATTGAGTAGATGTAGAGGTTTGTGTCAGCCTTTGCTACGATTTCGTCAAGCTTCTGCTCCAGGTAGTCATAAGCACCGTCTGCAGACCAGTTGCATACAACTGAGTATGTGTTGAAGACTGGATCAAGCTGAGCATCTGTCCAAACTTCTGTTGTGTGGTAGCTTTCGCCTGTAGCCTTATCTGAATAGTCGATGTTACCCTTGAGGAAGTCTCTGAAGCCTTCTTCTCTGTACTTACATACTGTACCATTGTCACCATAGAGTGTAACGACAGTGTCGCCTGGCTTCATACCATTCTGCTGGAGCCAATATGCGATACCAGCACCACACTGCCAGTTGTTTCCAGAGTAGTTAAGGATTGCATAATCCATTGTGGATTCGATGAATCTGTCGAAAGAAATGAAAGGAATCTTCTCGGCATAGAGAGCTTCCTGTCCAGCAGCAGCTGAATCTTCGAGAGCCATCATGACAACACCAGAAGCATCTCCGTTAGCGATGATAGTGTTGCACTGGTCAACCTGCTCTTCACCTGATGAAGCAGCCATGTAGACAGCCTTGATCTCTCCCTTAGCTGTGATCTCCTCACACTTTGCCTGAGCATAAGAACCAGCCTGAGCTGTCCAACCGTGGTCTGGTGTAGGTCCGAGTACGTAGATTGTCTTTTTTGCATTTGTCTCAGCAGCGCCCTGAGCGAACACAGAGAACATTGTTACGAGAACGAGCATGAAAACAACGATCTTTTTCATATACTATCTCCTTTTATTTTATTGCCCCCTTGGGCAAAATTTGCACTTAAAGTTTTTCAGCTGTGCCGCTTTTGTCAGATCTCTGACAAGCAAAAACAGCTCTCATAGACTTGATGATGTCTGATGCATCAAGAATGCTAGGTCTATCCTCGACTATTGAAGAGACAAACTCATCGATGACACCGCTTGAAGCCTGCTGAGCATCGCTATTGGTCTGCATTCTATCGAGAGCAAGCTTTTCTTCCCTTCCATCGCCATGAACAATGATGAGGGAGTATTCTGGATCTGAATAAAGCTTTAGCACTCCTTTCTGAAGGAAAATATTAGTAGTGTTAAATTCAGTTCCATAACAAGTCCAGCTTGTAGTCACTGTACCGAAGGCTCCATTCTTGAACTTCAGAATCTCTACAGAGTTATCATCGACTTCGATTGGAGTTCCATCTTCAAAAGTCTTATCAAGAACACACATTCTGGAGTAGACATCGTCTATTTCATCTCCCACCAGGTATCTGATAAGGTCGATCTTGTGGATTCCTAAGTCAGCCATAGAACCGAAGGCAGCAGCAGACTTCTTGAAGAACCAGGTATTCTTACTCTTTTCTACACTCCAAGACTCTGGTCCACCATGACAGAACATGGAATTGAAAGTAAGGACCTTTCCCATCTCTCCGCTTGCAATAATCTCCTTGGCTCTTCTATGAGCTGGAGTAAGGCGCTGGTTATGTCCGATCATCAGACGTTTTCCAGCCTTCTCTGCTTCGTTTATCATCTCTTCACAATCTTCCAGAGATATTGCCATAGGCTTTTCGCAGAGAACATGTTTGCCACTTCTGAGAGCCTTGATAGTTGTTTCAGCATGATAAGCGTTTGCAACACATACAGAGACAGCTTCTACGCTTTTGTCTTCCAAAAGCTCGTCCAATGTCTTATATACTTTTCCGCCATACTCAGAAACAAGAGCCTCCGCTCTCTCTGGAACGAAATCAAAGAAACCTGCTATTTCACAGTTTTTATTTAGGCTATATTCATGTGCATGACGCTGGCGGGCGATACTTCCACACCCAATTACTGCAACTCTCATCTTTCCTCCTCAGATGACATAGTTTTCCATATATCTCTTTGAAATTCTCAATGAATCCAAAATCTTCTCTTTTGAGCCTTCAAAAGCTTTGTCTTCAATCTCGATCACAGCATATCCGTCGTATCCGATATCAGTGAGGGCACAGACAAACTCATCCCATTTGACATCGCCGAATGGTGGAAGCTTCGGAGACATGTAGTCCAATGGATAAGCCATTGTTCCCACCTCAGCAAGCTTCTCCGGATAAAGCTTTATATCCTTGAAATGTATATGGAACATCTTGTCTTTGAAGTCATAGACAGCCTTCTTATAATCCAACATCTGCCAGATGAAGTGGGATGGATCAAAGTTGATACCCAGGTTATCGCTATTGAGGACATCGAATACTTTTCTCCAATTTGAAGGAGAAGTAAATATATTCTGTCCACCTGGCCACTGATCCTTACCAAAGAGCATAGGACAGTTCTCGATACCGATCTTTACACCGAGCTCTTCAGCCTTTTTTATAATAGGAGGCCAGATCTCTGCAACAAGCGCAAGGTTGTCTTCCAAATTCTTATTCTGATCACGACCGATAAATGTTGTGACCATATTCACATTGAGCTTTTTACTTGCTTCAATAAGTGCCATAAGATGGTCTACTGCAACTTTTCTCTTATTCTCATCTGGATCAAGAGGGTTTGGATAGTATCCAAGAGAAGAAATCTCTACGCCGCTTTTCTCTGCATAGTCAAGAATATGTTTACAGTATTCATCGTCACTAATGACTCTCTCTGCATCGATATGGCTTACTCCAGCATATCTTCTTTCGGCCTTTCCTTGTGGCCAAGAGGCGACTTCTACACATTTAAACCCCATATCACGGGCAGTGTCCATCATTTCTTCATATGTCCAACCATCAAGTATTGCACTTAAAAAGCCTAATTTCATGATAAATCTCCATTTTTTATGAAACAACTATGAAATAAGTTATTAGATTTACTAGGTATTGTTATTTTAAATGCTATATTAAGAACTGGCAAGTAATAAATATAATCTTTTTATTTTCTTAATATACAAATAGTTACTCAAAAGAAATTTTTAATAAATGAACATTTTATATAATAATTTTATTTCAGAAATAATATATCTATTTCAGAAACTTATTGCTATATTTATTTTAATATTTTATCATTCCCATGGAGCATAAAATGAAACGAGCAAATTTACCTGTAAGTAAAATAGCAAATATTGCAAATGTCTCTCCTGCCACAGTATCGAGGGTTCTAAATCACCCGGAACTAGTCAATAAAGAAACGAGGGACTTAATTGAGAAAGCTATATTAGATGCTGGTTACGACATAGAAAAAGTAATGCAGAATAAGATAGAACAGAACAAAAGAATCCTATTGGCTGTACTTCCGTCTATCGACAACCCTTTCTACAATAATGTAATGAAGGGCTTCAAGACTTCTGCAAACTCCCATCAGTTTGACGTAGTCATGTACCTAGGAAATATAAATAGGAATAACTTGGATCATTTCTTGGATGTAGTCAAAATGTCCAACGCTCGTGGAGTAATATGCCTTAACCGAAAAATGGATAAAGATGTTGCAGATTCAATCAATGCTTTTATCCCACTTATACAATGCTGTGAATACAACAAAGAATCCAATGCTGAATATGTAAGTATTAACGACTTCGCTGCAGCAAAGAATGCAACAGAGTATATGCTCAACTTGAATTACAGAAAGATTGCTTTCATTAACGGCCCGTTATCGTTTAACTACGCTCAGGAAAGATTAAGAGGATTCGAGGCGGCCATGGAAGAAAAGGGAATAAATGTTCCTAAAAACTGGAAGATATCGCTACCTGAAGTATCTTATAGTCTCGGATACTCTGCCGCTTCCCAATTACTTGGAGCCAACGACAAACCGGATGCTATATTCTGCGCTGCAGATGTATTTGCAATCTCTGTCATCAAGGCGGCAAATAGATATGGTCTGAGAGTTCCTGAAGATGTGGGAGTCGTGGGTTTCGATAACGTTGAAATGGCCTCAATTACGAATCCTGGCATCACTACAGTAAATCAACCTGCTTATCAAATAGGATTTACTGCAGGAGAAACTATATACGAGAAAATTTCAAACCCAACATCTAAACCAAGATCAATACTCCTGGATACAGAATTAATCGCAAGAGAATCGATCATACGATATTCAAAATAATAAAGAAACAAACTTCAAAACGATATGAAGAAAAAAATCCACTCAAAGAGTGGATGGAAAGTCAATAAAAAAAGCTGGCAGCGACCTACTCTCCCGCGGACGAGCCGCAGTACCATCGGCGCGAGAGCGTTTTACTTCCGTGTTCGGGATGGGAACGGGTATTTCCA
>JALFCJ010000187.1 GCA_022771185.1 Spirochaetales bacterium
GGCCTTTCGCTGTTTCTAGTGGGTTGAAGTACAAGAAAAGATAATTGTTATCTCCTGTGTTATGATAAGAAAAACAACAAACAGGAGAGATAGAATGATAGATCCTTATTTTCAGCAGATGTTTTCCCTAGCCCTCGGAATCAAGGAACCATGGTTCATCGAGAGCATGGCTCTTGTGCCTTCTACAAGGAACCCGAACATATTGGAAATGAGGATTGAGGTCGACTTTACGGAGGGAAGCAGATTCAGGTATGGGGATTCGGAAGAGCTGTATCACGTTCATGACACCAGGGTGAGGACATGGAGACACCTGAACATCTTCCAATACCGCTGCTACATAACTGCAAGGGTTCCAAGGATCCTCCTTCCGGACGGAAAGGTGAAGACCGTAGACGTTCCATGGGGACGTGCCGGAAGCGGATTCACCCTTATGATGGAGGGTGTAATACTCTCTCTTGTGAAGCACATGCCTGTCGCCACTGTGGCAAAGGAGATTGGGGAGCATGACACCAGGATTTGGAGAGTTCTGGAACACCATGTCGAAGAGGCGCTTAAGCTTCAGGACTTCTCCGATGTGACAGGATTGGGAGTCGATGAATACAGCCACAAGGGCCACAAATACATAACAGTCTTCGTGTCACATCCTGAGATAGAGGTTGACAGTGAAGGCAGACGCCGACAGGTGTCCAAGCCGAGGGTTCTCTTTGTCACGGAAGGAAAAGACAAGGAAAACGTAGAGCGTTTCCTTGCACGTTTCAAGGAGAAGAAAGGCAAGCCGGAGAACGTCAATGTGGCCACCAGCGACATGATCCACGGCTTCAGGAATGCAATGAAAGAGAATTTCCCTAACGCAGTTACGACCGTCGACAAGTTCCATGTCGTGTCCAACTGTGAGGTCGCATTGGACAATGTCAGGAGAAGGGAGGCTGCATGCGGTGAGAAGCGCAAGTCAAACGCCCTTTCCAAGTCGAAGTACATATGGCTAAAGAACAGCGAAAACCTAACTGAGAAACAGAGGAAGAGGCTTGATGAACTCCTTCAGATGGAATACCTGGACACCGTGAAGGCATATGACATGAGGCTGAGGCTGCAGGACTTCTATTCCAGCCATAGTGAATATGATGAGGGAACCTGCTCGGACTTCGAGGCAATGGTGCTGGACTTCTGCAACAGTTCCATCCGTGAGATGCAGAAGTTCGGAGAAATGCTTGCCCGCAATGCGGTGGAGATACTGAACTATTTCGAAACCAAGAGGACCAATGCAATTCTTGAAGGCTTCAACTCGAAGATAAGCATCATCAAGAACAGAGCCAGAGGCTTCAAAAACATGAAGAACTTCATGGATATGATCTACTTCTGTTGTGGTGAACTCGACATCTGTTTCCAGTCTATTATGTAACACGGTTACTCACTACAAATAGCGAATAACCAAAAAATAGTCAATATTCCCTTTATTTATAAAGACTTATACTAGACATTAATATCGAATCTATGTGTATATTTGAGGTCACAAAGTGTGTCTTTAAATAAAAGAAGAGGTTATGGAAAAACAAGAGCATGTTCAATCTACAGATATTATTTCCACAATGTCAGATAATGCAGATATTCAAAGCCTAATATACATAGTACGAGGACAGTAGGTTATGATGGATAGTGACCTGGCAAAGCTATATAAAGTCGAGATAAAAGTATTTAATCAGGCAGTAAATAGAAATCTGAATTGTTTCCCTGCTAATTTTAGGTTTCAACTGACAATGTATGAATTTGATGCTTTGAGGTCACAAATTGCAACCTCAAACGGAAAAGGTGGCAGAAGGTATAGGCCGTACATGTTCACAGAGCAGGGTATAGCTATGCTGTCTGGTGTACTGCGGAGTGACGTGGCGATTCAGATGTCAATTCGGATAATGAATACTTTTGTTGAAATGCGTCGTTTCATTTCCAGTAATGCATTACTTTTTGAAAAAGTCAGTAGTATGGAATTAAAACAACTCGAATACCAGAAAAACATAGATGAGAAATTTGATAAAGTCTTCCAATATATTGAGAATCATGCAGAACTAGAGCAAAAGATATTCTTTGATGGTCAAATATATGATGCTTTTAGCTTGGTTACATCAATTATACAAAAAGCAAAGAAGGAAATTGTCTTGATTGATGGATATGTTGATGTAGATACATTGAACATTCTTGCAAAGAAGAATACAGATACTTATGTGAAGATTTATACATATGCAAGTGCACCGCTTTCGGATAAGGATGTATATAACTTTAATGCCCAATATCCTACTTTAGCAGTTTATAAGACCCAAGTATTTCATGATAGGTTCATTATTCTGGATGGAAAGATGGCTTACCATATAGGTGCTTCTATAAAAGACACCGGAAAAAAGGGCTTTGGTATTTCGCTAATGAGGGATCAAGAAATAGTGATTGTGATATTAATTCGGCTGATAACAATATAGTTCTAAAGAGAAAGCATGGATTATATCGAGTATAAGTTTGCTTACGTTTCTAGTGCTTTTCTAATGTATGGCAAGAAACAAACTAGAAAACTTTAGGTGAACTATTTGAGAATGACAAATCTCAAGAAGTCATTTTTTATTGATTCATGCTACGCTGTTCGTGCCATAGAATGGACGTATCCCACTATTATTGTACAGTCAGAAAAGTCTAGATATGTTATCAGAAGAGGTGTACATTTTCCAACACTCTCAGATATCTGATAAACTGGTGGCCATCTCCTCTCCCTCATGCGTTTTTTATGCGTTTGGGGGTGATAAAAACGTATGAAACATGAACATATTATTGTATATAATACATAAAATTACTTTATTGACATGAGTTCAAAGTACGCGTTTTTTCATGCGTTATTTGTTCAATTGCCATTTCGAACTTGATCCATATTTTGTATTAATAATTAACCCATCTTCTCTGAGTCTTCGGAGCAAATTATCAATACGTTTTCGTTTTTGATTTTCTGATAAGTTCGCAGGCAAAATATCACCTACTGGTTTATTTATTTCTGGTTTGGTTAAACTGCCATGTCTTTTTATTGAATCAAGAATGAGTTACCTATACGACTCGTTTTCCAAACCTTTTTCTCTCATGTAGCCGATTTTATCGCCAATAACACTTCTTGGAATAACGTTTTTTTCCTTTACTAGAGCTTTTTAATTTCCTTTTTCTAGGATAAATCGTATATACAGCCACTATATCTCCCCCTTGGTTGAGATCTATTTCTTCATTTTTAATAGCTTTGTTTGAAAGTCAAGAAAAAAATAACTACCCATTTAACTACCCACCAAGGTTTTCAATAAGGTGTTATTTAGTTGCTGTAAGCTATTTTCTTTAGCAAAAAACATTTAACAAAAAGAAAACCCTAGAAATCCCTAGGGCTGTCAATCTCGGAGAAGGGGGGATTCGAACCCCCGGACCCGGTATTAGCAGGTCAACTCCTTAGCAGGGAGCCCGATTCGGCCTCTCTCGCACCTCTCCAACTAGTTTCGGAAGGAGAGGGATTCGAACCCCCGGTGAGTTGCCCCACGGCTGCTTTCAAGGCAGCTACCATCGACCTCTCGGACATCCTTCCGTAACAATACAAAAGGCATTTTAGAGAAAAATACGTATATATGTCAAGATTGAAATGTAAGTTGAATTCTACCTTGACCAATGTTTTGGAAGCCTTTTTGAAGATTATCGTGCATATAAAGGGGAATTTTGCCTTTTATTGTTATTCCGACGCCGAAATCTTCTGTTATGTCTGTAGCTGTTGTTTCATCCAAAAGTCTTTTAGCCAAAGTATAGTGATCATATTGCATTACTGCAGTAAATGATTCTCTTTCTATAAGTTCTTCCGTCTTTACTATCTTCAATACTTCCTTTGTGCTGTCGCCATAGGCTTTTACGAGGCCTCCGGTTCCAAGAAGGGTTCCGCCAAAGTATCTGACAGTGCATACACAGATATTAGTTATTCCAGAGCCTTTCAATACTTCGAGAGAAGGGCGCCCAGCAGTATTCTTTGGCTCTCTGTCATCAGAAGAAGAAAAGAGTGTCCCACTCTTTCCCACAACAGCAGAGTGCACAACATGTGTTGCGTTTGGATGGAGAGATCTGGTGAGTATTACTTTTTCTTTTACTTCCTCCAGGGACTCTACAGGATATGCAATTGAAATGAATCGTGATTTCTTAATTTCTATCTCTGTTGTGGCTGTCTCAAGGAGTCTCTTCATATTCTGATTTTATCTATCACTCTCTTTCACTGCAACATCCAGTTATGGGAGAAAATGTTGTCAGAAGAGTTAAAGAGGGATATTTCTTTTGCAATGGAGGTTAGTTTTTTTATCTCATCTTCTTCCAGTTGAATAGTCACTATATCTAGGTCTTTCTCATTTCCTACTCCTCTTACGATAGCCCAAGGATTGCTAACATATACCCAGGAATAAGCAATAGAGTAGGGCGAGACATTATACTTGTGGCCTAGAGTTTTTATTTCCTCCAATAGAGATGGAAAGAGAGGAGAATAAAGAGCCTTTATTGTTTTTCTTTCGTCTTTTGGGGGATTAGTGGAAGAATACTTTCCGCTTAAGAGACCAAAGCCTCCTGGAGAGTAGGCTATAGTATTTATAGGGAGTTTTTTCTCTTCTTCCCATTCTTTATTCCAAATAAGAGACAAGGGTCTCTCGTGGAAAGATATAGGAAAATCCCTGATAACTTCTGAAAGAAGAGAAAGAGGGAAGTTACTGACTCCAATTTCTTTTGTTATCCCTTCGTTTTTTAATGACTCAAGGGTTATAAGAGATGAGAAGAGAGATTCTTCTTTCGTAGGCCAATGAAGCATAAGAATATCGAAGTAATCGGAACCAAGCCGTCGTCTTGATGCATCGACTTTCTTTCTCAACGTAGGCAGAGGCATTACCTTCGACCATATTTCATACTTGTCTCTAGATACTCCTTTCTCTCTCATTGCACTGTAGAGCATGGAGTCGGCGCCGGAGTAGGAGAATGCTGTATCGAAGGCCCTGATTCCTTTTGTGTATGCTTTTTTTATTATGTCTTTTCCTTCACGTGGGGAGAGTGGAGTATGGAAGTCGCATGCTCCCATATTCCATAATCCCAAAGCTAAAAGAGGCATATTATTCTTCACTTACACACTCAACTTTTGCGTCAAGCATCTCTCTGTCATCAAAGACAAACCAGCCTTCAAACTCTTTGCCGTCCAAGAGAAGAGGAAGCCACAGCTTATCGTCTTTCCACATCATATCATAGTCGAGGTTGTTTCTATCCGCCCAGAAAGGCTTTGCCTCGTCGCATTCTTTCAACTCCCCTTCCCAAGTTCCAGTGGTGAACACATAGCACACCATTCTCATTCCGTCTTTAAACTGGAACCTGAGAGTTCCTCTTTCTTTCAGCTCTGAAACAGTAAGACCGGTTTCTTCTTTAGTTTCCCTTATGGCAGCTTCAATACTGGTTTCTTCAAGTTCAATATGGCCTCCTGGAGCATTGTAGTATCCATCTCCCAGACCTCGTTTTTTTAATATAAGAAGAACATTGTCTCCATCCATGACATACGTTAGGACACATCTCTCAGAGGGTTCCCAGCTTCCCCATGGTACATCCTCTACTTTCTCTGCGTTTCTGCATCTTTCATCGATTTTATCAAGAGACAAAGCCTGAGGAGAAAGCTTTTCCTTCTCTTCTCTCTCTTGCTTCTTCTCGGGGTATTTCTTTTCCCAACACTCGTCGCAGAGATTCTCGTCCCTACCGAGTATTGCATCCCAGTTCATCTTCTTTCCGCACTCTTTACACTTCATTCTCCATGGCCAGAGTCTCTTTCGGAAGACTACGAATAAGACTATACCTATACCCAATGATATGTATTCACACCAAGAAGGGAGCTTAAGCCAATCGACAAAGATCAAAAGGAAATAAACTCCAAGAAAAATCAATGCAATAAGAATTGTGGAGAATCTTTTATTCTGTCCATCTCTATACTTTCTCAATGAAAGATTGAGAACGATCAAGAGGATCATCACATAATCGAAGATACGAGAAAAGATATTTAGAATCATAGATGTGATGATATATCAAACTTTGTTCTTGATATAGGAGTAAAGAGGATTTCTTGACGTTTGTAATGAAATATACTTCAGATCTCCTATACTTATAGTGAGTCACTTTATGGGGTTATATAAATTGCAAAAGGAAGTATATTGGGTTAACCTTTTGGTAGGAGATTAAGCATGAAAATTAACAAATTTATCGATCATACAGTCCTCTCCCAGGACGCAGACGAAAAGAAAATAGACAAGCTTATTGCAGAAGCGAAAGAGCATGATTTTGCATCTGTATGTGTAAATAGCTGCTGGACAAAGAAATGTGCAGAAGCGCTCAAAGACAGTGACGTGAATGTGTGTGTCGTAGTGGGTTTCCCTCTTGGTGCAATGGATACTAAGAGCAAGGCTTTTGAAACAAAGACAGCCATCGAGAACGGCGCGGATGAAATAGATATGGTGATCAACGTAGGTTGGCTTAAGAGCGGAAGATATAGCGACGTTGAAAACGATATCAGGGAAGTCAAGAAGGCTTGTGGCGACAAGCACTTGAAGGTCATCATCGAGTGCTGCCTCCTCACTGATGAAGAGAAGGTTAAGGCATGTGAGCTCAGCGAGAGGGCTGGTGCAGATTTTGTAAAGACAAGTACAGGTTTTTCAAAGAGCGGGGCGACTGTTGAGGACGTAGCTTTGATGAGAAAGACAGTTGGAGACAGACTCGGAGTAAAAGCAGCCGGTGGAATAAGGGACGGTAAGACAGCTGTCGCCATGATCAAGGCCGGTGCTTCAAGACTTGGATGCTCCGCTGGAATCAAAATCATCGAGGAAACAGATCCAAATGCCGAATACTGAGAATGTAACTCCAGGTGCGGACTTTCTTAAGTCCCTGGGATTTCCTACGCTCGATGTACATGAGACATTTCAGCACTTTGATTTCACTACTCCTGGACGCAGGGTCCTTCTTATAGGACCAATGGGCTCAGGAAAGACAGAGTATGCTGCACGGGTATGGAGAGACGCCCAGGTTGCCAGGGGGAAGGGCGAAAAAGTCGCAGCTTCAACCAGTACTGGAAGTAGGGACAGAAGAAACATATTCTTTATCAGAACTGTAATAGATGGCGCCAGATTCACTGATTACCCGGATGATGCCATGGCATATCGCTCGGGATATATCAGGTGTGGAAATAATATAGCCAGAGTCCGTGATAGTTTCGACTTTGAAGCTGTTTTGAAAGATAACCCTACTGTAGGTACGTTTATCATAGACGAAGCCTCTTTCTTCGACGAAAGGCTTGCATATGTTGCAAGAAACTATGCCATCCAAGAGGGATGTATGTTTGTGTTCCCTACTCTGATACTTAACTTCAGAAGGGAGTTCTTCAACTCCACAGCCCGCTTGATGCTTGATATTGCAACTGATGTAATACCTCTCACTGCCTACTGCGAAGAGAAAGAGTGCCTCAGTGATGCCTTCTATACTTATCGTTATTACAACGTAAATGGAAAGGAGTGTCCTGCCCTTTATTTCGATCCTCTTATCATCGTGGGAGGAGACAAGATGAAAGAGGGTGGTCTTGAGCCCAATTACGCTGCCCGTTGCGATAAGCACCACTACCTACCTGGAAAGGAGTACACTTTCTTTACTCTTAAGCCCTTGGGACTAGATGCTGGAAAGGGAGAGGTGAAGCCATTAATGAGAGAGTTGGAAGCCTTGAAGTGCAATAAAGAGAAGTCACAGCTTTATTCGTCTCTTCTCACCAGGTATGGTGATGATAAAGACGGAGAGAAGTATTTGAATTCTCTGAATACAGATATGATAGCAGAGAAGGCGTTATCTTATCTTTTCTCAGAACAGAATCTTGTTAGCGAAGTGTTACTTAGATCTATTGTGAGAGACTTGGAGCTGAATACAAAGTATTTGGAAAAGACGCTGAAAGAAAATAGAAGACCTGTCTCATTTGAAGAGCAGTACCTATTCTAAGGGGGAAATATGGAAGACAAAAAAGAGATGCTGGAACTGGGAGAAAAGATGGTATCCAGTAAAGAAGTATACGATGGAAAACTTCTTCATGTTTATAAAGACATGGTAGTTCTTCCAAACGGCAGGGAGACGGCAAGGGAGCTGATCAGACATAATGGCGCCTGTGCAGTCGTCCCTCTCCTCGATAACGGCAATGTAATAGCTGAGAGACAGTTCAGATACCCATTTGGGGAAGTAGTAACAGAGATTCCTGCAGGTAAACTTGATTCTCCTGATGAAGATCATTTGGAAGCTGCTAAGAGAGAGCTGAGGGAAGAGACTGGATACGAAGCTACAGAGTGGATTGAAATCGGATCCTTGAGGCCTTCTGTTGCATATACAACAGAAGTAATCTGGCTGTATCTAGCTAGAGGCTTAAAGAGAGGGGAGAGGGAACTGGACGAGGATGAGTTCCTGAATGTATTTGAAATTCCTCTTGAAGAGTTTGTAGAAAAAATAATGAATGGTGAGATTACAGACAGTAAGACTCAGATAGCAGTCCTCAAGACAGCAAGGCTCCTTGGAAAATGAAAAAGCTTTCTTTCTCCCTGATTTTTCTTATTCTCCTTTCATCCTGTCTTTTTTCTAAGGGTGAGAGTTATAAGAGAATTTCTATGGATGAAGCAAAAGCATTAATGAAAGAGACGGAGGGATATATTCTTCTAGACGTGAGGACAAAAGAAGAATATGAATCGGGATATATTCCCGGTGCAATAAATATCCCTCTCTCTGATATAAACGAAAATGTCGTCTCTTCTCTCCCTGATAAATCCCAGATGATTCTTGTTTACTGCAGGAGCGACAATAGAAGCAGGCAAGCCTCCGATAAACTCTCAAAACTGGGATATACAAACATAATAGAGATAGGCGGAATCAACTCCTGGAAGGGAGAGATAATAAAGATAGACTAAAATTAGGACAATTTTCCGGATTTTCGCGTTTTAAATATAGAGGATCAATCCTTAGATAACAAACGAAATGAAGGAGAAAGAATAATTGGATACAGCGAACATATCAGATATGATAAATGTGCTAAGAAGGTCATCGGAAATAAGTCTGTAGCTGCGTGGATACTTAAGACTTGTACAAGAGAGTTTTCAAAGTATGATGCAGAATATATTCGAGAAAATTGCATATGTGATGTAAGTATAGCAGAAAGTGCAGTCCATCAGGATTATGGCGTTGTTCTAGATGGAGATGATATATTGGAGTGTCTCAATTCAGAGTCTACTTCAATTAATGAAGGTACTGTGCACTTTGATGTGAAGTTCAGGTCCATTCTCCCTGAGGACGGAGGAAAGAATATCTCTATTATAATAAACATGGAAATGCAGAAGAAGGATAATCCCGGATATGCAGTCGTCACAAGAGGGATTTACTACTCAGCAAGAATGATCTCAGAACAGTATGGAACCGTGTTTAAAAAGAGCGAATATCAAAAGATACAGAAGACATATTCCATATGGATATGCCCGGAACCTGTAAAAAAGAGTGCTAATAGTATAATAAGGTACCGAATATGGGAAGAAGAGATTCATGGGAAATCCTACACAGATGTCAAAGTCAAAGACTACGATAAAATGGAGGTGATAGTAGTAAATCTTGGAGATTTGGAGGATGTTAAAGGAGATCAAGCTCTAGAGTTCCTAGGTACAATGTTTTCGATAGATATGTCTTATGAGGAGAAAAAAGAGAGGCTTAGTTCCATATATAGAATTAAGATGACAAAGGAATTTGAGGAGTGAGGAGTTATCAGAAATGTGCAGTTTAAGTTTTGGGATAGAAGAGATAGGAGAAAAGAAGGGAATTGAAAAAGGTTCAATCAATACTCTTTTTTTAAGCTTGTCAAAAAAGGAAAAATAACTATTGACGAAGCGGCAGAAACAGTTGGATTGAAAGTTGATGAATTATTGAAGAAAAAAGAGGAATACGAGAAATCTAATTATTGAAAGGATTAATCATGTCTGTTATTTAATCTGAAATGTTACTTCAATTAACCTTCAAAAACGAGATTTTTACTTAAGAATGAAGCACTCGATTTGACAATATAACTGTTTATTATCAATCTGAAATAAAAATATTCAAAGAAACCTTGTCGTTCACTCAACGGAGAGTTTGTTGCCTTACATGAAAAAAGAAGGCAACATTCTTTTGGAGGAATAAATGGATCAAGAAAAAGTCGGCGGAATAATAAAAACACTTAGAAAAGACAGGGGCATGACTCAGCTTGAACTAGCCCTATGCTTAAATGTTACAGATAGGGCGGTTTCTAAATGGGAGAGAGGGCTTGGATGCCCTGATATTTCTCTTCTTACAAGATTAAGTGAGATATTTTCTGTAGATATCGGGTCCATTATTGATGGCGATATGGAAGAGAATGATAAAAGAAGCGGGAATATGAAGAAGACAAAGTTTTATGTCTGCCCCATTTGTGGAAACATTATCACAGCATCTGAGAATACAAACGTATCTTGCTGTGGAAGGAAGCTGGAAGGATTAGAAGAGAAAAAGAATGTTGATGAAGAGATCAAAATAGAGAGAGTAGATGGAACGGAACTCTATATATCCTCGTCACATCCTATGACGAAGGATGACTATATTTCCTTCTTCTCCTATGTTACATCGGATTCTTTACTCTTAAAGAAGTTATATCCGGAGTGGAGTGTAGAAATAAGATTCCCTTGGCTGGGGCATGGAAAAATAATGTGGTACTCTGAAAAAGAGGGATTGAAGTATAAACTTATATAAGAAAAAGTGTTTTTCGCACACTCTAGGTAGTGACAAAACTCTGAGGAGTGTAGTAATCTCTCTGAGTATTCTTGGGCCTACGGGCAGAGGAGGTGAGATATTTATGGCATTCGTCAAAGTTGATGAAACAGAACCACTTGAGAAAGCGATTAAGCGTTTCAAGAGAATGGTTGAGAAGGAAGGCGTCATCAGAGATTATAAGATGCGCAGATACTTCGAGAAGCCATCTGCTATCCAGCACCGCAAGAATAAGGCTATGGCCAGAAAGCAGATGCTCAAGAATAAGAAGATGCACGCTTCCAAGGCATATTAAGCCTTACTCAAAGAATGAGCCCCCGATTTTTCGAGGGCTTTTCTTTTGCGTTTATTTAAAGAGATCCGAGAGTATTTCTTCCGGGCTCATTTCCAAGTACCCGTCAGGGTCCGACATTCCATTAACTTTATCAATATACCAGGAGAACTTTCCCATGTTCTCGCCTTCTTTTAAGAAATAGACATCAGGGTCCTTTAAGGCTACAGGATATCTATTGTACCACTCAGGGTAGTATGTAGACATGTAATAGTCAGCAATCCTGTAGGCTTCTGAGTCTTTTGAAGTTGCGACAGCTGAAAGTTCAGGGCCTCCTCCTTCGTTGCCTTCTCTGCTTTCCGATGCAGTGCTATGAATAGCTATAACAGAGCCGTCACTACATACGCCTACTGCCATCCAGACGTGGCCGCTGATACTAATAATATCCCCAGGCTTTATATCTTCCAAAGTATAATCCTGAGTCCATTCTCCCAAGCCTTTTTCCGATAATCTTTTTGCCATCTTTGTTGATGAACCCACAAATCCATCGTTTCCATCTTCTGTGTTGAAGACATTATATAGGATCCATCCTATATAACCTGAGCAGTCTAATCCTTTGTCATGACACTGATTAACACCGCCTTGGGGATAATACCTTTCATCTCTGAAGTTATACCAGGTATCTTGGGAATAGAAGAAAGAAGCCCACTCTTTTGAGAGTCCTATACTTCTTGCTTCGTTTCCGGATCCATTGTCCTGCCAGTTCCATCCGCCTCCATAAACATAAAGAGTGGAACCAACAGGAGAAAATGCTGTAGACAACAGATTCTTGATAGTCTTCTCTCCTGGAGTGCCGGAGACAATGGGAGTGAAGTAAGAAGTGTTTTTATCTACTTCTTCAAGGTCCAGAATAGTATCGTCTTTAAAACTTAGAAAGAAGTTTTCACCTATCTTCAGCTTGTTTTGAAGGGAATAATCTTGATCTATGAGCATTGAGAAAGAGTGTTCTTCTCCATTCTCATCTATGAAGTAATAACGTATATCATTACTTTCTTTCAGATCTCCTTCGTGGTGGGAATATGTCCATTGGGAGTCTGATACCCTATTTGTTGCACAGGAAGTCAAAAACAAGATCATAATAATCAATAAGAAACCGTTTTTTCGCATAAAGATATTATCAATTAGAATTAACAGTTTTACAATGTTTCACATGATAGCTTATGCCTCAATGCGTACCGACATCCCCGCCTTTTATAGCGATTGGCTATTAAGGCGAATAGAAGAAGGCTTTTTGATGGTACGTAGTCCATACAACGACCATTTGATTTATAAGCTTCCATTTAATCCGGAAGTAATTGACTGTTTGGGTTTCTGTACAAAGGACCCTGGTAAAATGATTCCACGCCTTGATGTGCTTAAAGATTGGAAGACTCTTTGGCATGTCACGATAACTCCATATGGTAAAGAGTATGAGCCGGGAGTGAGAGATAAGAGGGAGATAGTAAGTGCTTTCAAGAATCTATCACTGAGAGTCGGCAAAGACAGGGTAGTGTGGAGATATGATCCTGTATTTTTTCGCCTTTATTTTCTCTTTCCTCCCATAAAACATGGTTTTCGACACTATCTTCTCTCTTAGAAGGATATACAGATAGAGTCATCTTCTCTTTTCTCGATATCTACCCATTTTTGAAAGATAACATGCAAAGGCTGGGGATAAGGGCGCCTGAAAAGAGTGAAATGGAGGAACTTGCTTCCTTTTTCGTAGAAGAAGGAAGAAGACATGGCCTTATTGTCTCATCTTGTGCAGAGGGACGCTGGATGAATGTTCTTGGCGTCGATACTTCGGGCTGCCTGACTAAAGAGGTATGGGAAAAGTGCGCAGGAAAGAAACTAAATATCCCGAATAAAAAGAACAAGAGAGGAGAGTGTGATTGTATATTGGGCTATGATATCGGCGGATATGGCGGCTGTGGAATGAAGTGCGTCTATTGCTATGGAAGAAACTATGAAAGACACGAGATACATAACCCCATCTCTCCTCTTCTCTTCGGGTGGCCGGGAAAAGAGGATGAAATAAAAGAAGTAAAAGCCGAAAGCTGGGTGAATAAGGACGGTTGGCTTCTATAAAAAAAGAGGTGCATTCAAGCACCCCTCAAAGTGTGTACACTTCTTTATTTAGCCATGAAATGGATCGCAAAGCCACCGATTTCTTCGTTTACATAGAAGAACTTGACATTGCCCTTTGCATCATATGAGAAGGAATCCTCTGCGATTGTATATCCCAGGTTCTTGACATAGTTCATTGCTCTTGCAACGTCGTTTACTTTGTATCCGATGTGACCATGTGTTCCTCTTCCGTTTTCGTTCATGATTTCGATTGTCTTATCCATGAAGAAAGACTTGCTTGTTGCGGAAGGAACCATTCCGAATGGAGAGAACTTCTTTGTCATATTCTCTGCATCGTCCTTGCCATTTGCGTTGATGCCGAAGTGAGCAAACTCGAATCCCTGGAGTTTTGTTACAGCTTCTCTGCAGAGAGCTTCGATTTCATCCCACTTGTCGTTGTTGATAAGGTCAGCCTTTACCATCCATGATCCGCCTACAGCCAAGACATTCTTTGCTCTTGCATATTCCTCAAGATTGTCTGGATTGATGCCGCCTGTTGTCATAAACTTGACCTGAGGGAATGGGCCTCCGAGATCCTTAAGCATCTTTACTCCGCCTGAAGATTCAGCAGGGAAGAACTTCAAAACCTTAAGGCCAAGGTTTATTCCCTTCTGTACTTCTGATGCCGTGCATACACCAGGTGTTACTGGGACGCCGTTTTCCTGGCACCATTTGACTGTGTCTACATCCAAGCCTGGAGATACGATGAACTTTGCTCCTGCTTTTACAGCTCTCTCTGCTGTCTCTGGATTGAGGACAGTTCCTGCACCTACAATCATTTCAGGGAATGCTGTGCTCATTCTCTTGATGGCTTCTTCAGCTGCATCAGTTCTGAATGTTACTTCAGCACAAGGAATGCCTCCCTTTACCATTGCCTCAGCAAGTTTCTCTGCTTTTGAGGCATCATCGATCTTAACTACTGGTACGATTCCAAGATTGTGGAAAAATTCAAAGATTTCTGCTTCTGTCATTTGTTTAACCTCACAAAAGAATTATAGCACTGTAAAAACGACTTAATAACGAAAGATTCAGACATTTTGTTGACTCTTG
>JALFCJ010000237.1 GCA_022771185.1 Spirochaetales bacterium
ACAGACGAGTAGAAATGTCTTAAGGAGAACGTCATCATCGGTAAACTCATTCCTGCTGGAACTGGATTTGTCGGTTATAAGGATATTGTCCTTACAGAAGATCAGAAACTCCTCGAAGAACAGAAGATCAAAGATGCCACAAGGGAAAACAGCGTGACATACGATGATGACAATGACTACGAGGAATTGGCGGAAATGAAGTCTGTGGGAGATGCTGCAGAAATAAACGAGGTCATGACTGACGAGGAGTAAGGCGCCTGTCGGCGCCCTCTCCGGGCCTTGTTGGTAGTATCTCATGCTGACCACAGTTTTCAATAGATGTACCGCTTGAGCGGTATAGACCCCTTGGTGTGAGACGAGCGGGTCAAATAAGAAAGGAGCGTCAATAAGATGCCTACAATTAATCAGCTAATTAGAAAGGGTAGGACTTCAACTACATCCAAGACAAAGTCCCCTGCTCTCGAGGGCTGTCCTCAGAAGAGAGGTGTGTGCACAAGAGTCATGACTGTCACACCTAAGAAGCCTAACTCAGCTCTCAGAAAGGTAGCCAGAGTACGTCTTTCCAATGGAATCGAAGTAACTGCCTACATCCCTGGTATCGGCCATAACCTCCAGGAACACTCTGTTGTTCTTATCAGAGGCGGAAGAGTCAAGGACCTTCCTGGTGTAAGATATCACATTGTTCGTGGATCCAAGGATACACTTGGTGTTGCAGACAGAAAGAGAAGTCGTTCCAAGTACGGCGCAAAGAAACCAAAGGCTTGATAGGGGGAAAGAAGTATGTCAAGAGAAAAGACTCCTGTCAGGAAGGTTACACCTGACGCAGTTTACAATAGCACAGCAGTTGAGAAATTCATCTGCCGCATGATGATCGACGGAAAGAAATCCATCTCTGCAAAGATTGTCTATGAAGCACTCAAGAAGATTGGTGAAAAGACAGGCGAGAAGGAAATCGATGTTTTCAACAAGGCTCTCGAGAACGTAAAGCCAGCAGTTGAAGTCAAGTCAAGAAGAGTAGGTGGAGCTACATATCAGGTTCCTACTGAAATCAGAGAGACAAGACGTGAAGCTCTTGCTATGAGATGGCTCATCGCAGCTGCAAGAAGCAGAAACGGCAAGACAATGGCTGACAAGCTTGCTGATGAACTCATCGATGCATATAACTCAACAGGTGCAGCTTTCAAGAAGAAGGAAGATGTTCACCGAATGGCAGAAGCAAACAAGGCATTCAGCCACATCCGCTTCTAATTGCATTCGTGATGTTGAAAAGGGATCGTTCGATACGGTCCCTTTCTTATTTGAAGTATTCTCGAAAAATAAACCGTCGATTTACGCGACGGTTTATAGTAAAAAATATATCGAAAAGTTCTTATTCTTCAGCACTGGATTCTTGTCAAAGATTAGCCTCGATAGCCTGAGCCAACTGGTCTGCACAGCTTGTCTTCTTAAAGCCACAAGTATTTCCTCTAAGTAAGGAAGAAATCTCTTTTGCATCCTGACCTTCACAAAGCTTTCCAATAGCCTTCAGGTTTCCGTTACAACCACCATTGAACTGTAGATTGTGTATTTTGCCTTCATCATCCAACTGGAAGAAAATCTGGCGAGCACACACGCCCTTTGTATCAAACATTACATCTTTCATAGTTATTTCTCCTTTGAAATATTTATAGTTTAGAATTTACTACATAATATCATCATCAAAATACTCATAAGCGATGACGTGGTCAACATTTTTCCTAGCAGTGAGGCATATTACTTGATGATATAAACTATTAACTATTTATAATGAAAAGAAATAAATGAGTTACTAAAACGATTTACAAGATGTGTTTTCCTATTCTTTCCTTGTTTTTTTATGATAAATAGGCCAGAAAATAAAAAACATGTAGGTGTGTCTAAATGTAATTTGATAACTTTTTTTAGAGAAAGGAATTCGGGTGTTGACATTATTTCCTTTTTCTTTTAGATTGTTCAAAGTGCCGCCACGTGTAGGGCAAAACTTTGCACGGGTGAAGAAGAGCCAAACCGATTGCTTAGGCGATAAGGTGGTTCCGGAAAGTGTTTTTTTTAGCAATAAACGTATGTCGTCAGTCAATCTGCCGACCTCTGGAACTTAACTTAATGACTTGGCAATCAGTTGTCTCAGGCAAACTGTAAAGGCTTGGGCCTTTATAAAATATATCTTTTTGATTTGTGGCTAATGCCACAAGGAGGAACTGATGGCTAAGGAAAAATTCGAGAGAACTAAGCCACACGTAAACGTAGGAACCATCGGTCACGTTGACCATGGTAAGACCACACTCACAGCAGCTATCACAATGCATTGTGCTAAGTTGTTTGGAGACAAGGCCCTTGCTTATGATGCAATCGACAACGCACCAGAAGAAAAGGAACGTGGTATCACAATCAACACAAGACACGTTGAGTATCAGTCTGTTAACAGACACTATGCTCACGTCGACTGCCCGGGTCACGCTGACTACATCAAGAACATGATCACAGGAGCTGCTCAGATGGATGGTGCTATCATCGTTGTTGCTGCAACAGATGGTGCTATGGCTCAGACAAAGGAGCACATCCTTCTCGCTAGACAGGTTGGTGTACCTGCAATCATTGTATTCATCAACAAGTGTGATCAGGTTGACGACCCAGACCTCATCGACCTCGTAGAAGAAGAGATGAGAGACCTTCTCACAGAATATGGCTTCGACGGTGCTGGATGCCCAGTTATCAGAGGATCTGCTTATGAAGCTATGACAAAGCCAGATGATCCAGAAGCTACAAAGTGCATCGATGAACTTCTCGAAGCTATGGATACATACATCCCACTCCCAGAGAGAGCTGTTGATAAGCCATTCATCATGCCTATCGAAGACATCTTCTCTATCTCAGGACGTGGTACTGTTGTAACAGGAAGAGTCGAAGCTGGTGTCATCCATGTCAACGATCCAGTTCAGATTGTTGGTATCAAGGAAACAAGAAACACAGTTGTTACAGGTGTTGAAATGTTCAACAAGCTCCTCGACGAAGGACAGGCTGGTGATAACATCGGTGCTCTTCTCAGAGGCGTTGACAAGAAGGAAGTTGTTCGTGGACAGGTTCTTTGTAAGCCAAACGCAATCACACCACACGACAAGTTCAGAGGAACTGTATACGTACTCAGCAAGGATGAAGGTGGAAGACACTCACCATTCTTCGATGGTTACAGACCTCAGTTCTACTTCAGAACAACTGATATCACAGGAACAGTCCATCTCCCAGAAGGTAAGGAAATGGTTATGCCTGGCGACCACACAGAGATCATCGTTGACCTCATCCACAAGGTTGCTATGGACAAGGGTCTCCGCTTCGCTATCAGAGAGGGCGGAAGAACAGTTGCTTCTGGTCAGGTTACTGAAATCACAGAGTAATCAAACAACAAACTAAAGGTCCGACCGGGGGTGCCTCATCCCCGGTGACCTATTGATTTTTGGAGATTTTTTAAAAATGGCAAACGAAAGAATCCGTGTGAAGTTGAGAGGCTTTGACGTTGACCTCATCGAGCAGAGCTCAAAGGCAATCGTTCAGACAGTCGTTAGGGCTGGAGCCAAGGTTTCAGGACCTATTCCACTTCCAACACGTATCAACAAGTACACTGTCCTCAGATCCCCGCACGTTAACAAGAAGGCTCGCGAACAGTTCGAAATGAGAACACACAAGAGATTGATTGACATCCTGGACCCAACACAGAAAGTTGTAGAAGCCCTGATGAAACTCGAACTCCCAGCTGGTGTGGATGTTGAAATTAGACAGTGAAGTTGAGGTAAGTAAGAAATGTTAGGGCTTATCGGCAAAAAAGTTGGAATGACACAGGTGTTTGATGCCCAGGGCAAACTAATTCCTGTGACAGTCATTAAAGTTGAGGATAACGTAGTCATCGCAAACAGAACTGATGACAAGAATGGTTATTCTGCAGCTGTTGTTGCTACTGGCGAGATCAAGAAGAGCCAGACAACAAAGCCATATGCAGGCCAGTTCAAAGATGTTTGCGAACCAAAGAAAGTCGTCATGGAAATGAGAGACTTCGACAATGAAGTCAATGTTGGCGACAAGCTTGGTGTTGACCTTTTCAAAGAAGTTACTTATGTGGACGTAACAGGCGTCAGCAAGGGTAAGGGATATCAGGGCGGTATGAAGCGCTATGGTTTCGGTGGTGGAAGAAAGACTCATGGTTCAAAGTTCCACAGAGACCTTGGTGGTACAGCAATGTCTTCTACTCCTGCACATACCTTCAAGGGCCACAAGATGGCAGGACACATGGGTAACGAGCAGGTTACTGTCCAGAACCTGAAGCTGGTCGCAGTCGACAGCGAGATGCAGGTTCTTATGGTTAAGGGTGCAATTCCTGGTCCTACAGATAGCACAGTAGTCGTCAAGAAGGCAGTTAAGAAGTAAGGCAGGTATAGTATGGAACAGAAACTCTTTTCTACAACCGGCAAGGAAATCGGAACAGTTCAGTTGAACGAGAACGTTTTCGGTGTCGTGGTCTCCACAGGATCAATTTACCATGCCGTCAGAAACGAAGCAGCTAACCGCCGTGTCGGAACTGCATGCACAAAGACCAGAGCTGAGGTCAATTACAGCAACACCAAGCCTTATAAGCAGAAGGGTACAGGAAACGCTAGAAGAGGTGACAAGAAGTCTCCTATCTCAGTCGGTGGTGGAACAATCTTTGGACCAAAGCCACGCGATTACTCCTACACTCTGCCTAAGAAGGTGAAGAGACTTGCAATGAAGAGCCTTCTCACACTCGCAGTAGAAGAAGAGAGACTCGTAGTTGTTGAGGATTTCACCAGCGAAAACGGTAAGACAAAGGATATGGCGGCAATCATGAAGGCATTCGAGACTGTTGACCAGAGAACCGTCCTTATTATGAAAGATGACGATGTCATGATCAGACGTGCAGCTAGGAACATTCCTTATCTCCACGTTCTTGCATACGACAAGCTTTCCGCAAAGGAACTTCTTTACGGCAGAAAGATCATCGTGCTCAAGACAGCGGCTTCTAATCTTAATGATTTCTACGGTGAGAACTAAGGAGCAGAAAGATGAGAGCAGACAGAGTTATCATTGAACCGATTTTAAGTGAAAAGTCAAACCTCGCACGTGAAGCAGAATGCAAGAAGTACACATTCAGAGTCGATCCAGCTGCAAATAAGTTTGAAATCATGGCTGCAGTCAAGGAACTCTTCAATGTTGAATGCACAGCTTGCAATGTCATGAACGTGAAGGGAAAGCCAAAGTTCTCCAGAGCAAAGGGTGGCTTCAAAAAGGGTTACACACCTTCCTGGAAGAAAGCGATCGTTACATTGGCCAAGGGTCAGTCCATTGCGGCTATCGAAGGCTGATTATAGGAGATAGGAAATTATGGCACTTAAGAATTACAAACCAAATACTCCTGGTCTCCGCCAGAAGACTACTCTTGTTAAGAGCGAAGTTACAGCTCAGAAGCCAGAGAAGTCTCTCACAGTAAGTCTTCATCAGAAATCTGGTCGTGACACATTCGGACGCATCAGCGTAAGAAGACGTGGCGGCGGAGTCAAGAGAGCTTACAGAATTATTGATTTCAAGCGCAACAAGTATGGAGTACCTGGAACAGTTAAGACAATCGAATACGATCCAAACAGATCAGTTTTAATTGCTCTTGTATTCTATGCAGATGGTGAAAAGCGCTACATTCTTGCACCTAAGGGGCTTACAGTTGGAACAAAGGTTATGTCCGGTCCAAATGCACCTCTTACAACAGGAAACGCTCTTCCTTTGAAGAACATTCCCCTTGGACTTGCAGTTCACAACGTCGAACTCAACTATGGACGTGGCGGACAGCTTGTCAGGAGCGCTGGCCTGAGTGCAACAGTGATAGCCAAGGAAGGTGACTATGTTACTCTTCGTCTTCCTTCTGGCGAAATGAGAATGGTGTTCGGCGAATGCTATGCTACCATCGGTGTTCTCGGTAATGAGGACCATATGAATATCTCTCTCGGAAAAGCTGGTGCTTCCAGACATCTTGGAAGAAGACCAAAGGTGAGAGGTGTCGTCATGAACCCTGTGGATCACCCACATGGTGGTGGTGAAGGCAAGACAGCCGCTGGTAGAAACCCATGTACACCTTGGGGTAAGCCTGCCAAGGGCGGAAAGACTCGTTCTAAGAAGAAGCCGTCCAACGCATTCATCGTCAAGAAGCGCAAGTAGGAGTAGTAAAAAATGTCAAGATCAATCAAAAAAGGTCCTTTTATTGAAGCAAAGCTCTTGAAGAGAGTCGAGGCAGCAAACCAGGCTAATCAGAAGCCGATGATCAAGACCTACTCACGTAGTTCGACAATCATCCCGGAGATGGTAGGTTTCACAATCTCTGTTTACAACGGTAAGACTTGGGTACCTGTTTTCGTTACCGAGAACCTTGTAGGTCACAAGCTTGGTGAGTTTGCACCTACACGTATTTTCCGTGGACATGCATCAGATAAGAAGGGTAAGTAAGGTTAGGTTATGGAAACTAAGAAAGGTTATAAAGCAGTTGCCAAATATTTGATGGTTTCCCCTTCAAAGGTTCGCCCTGTTGCCGACCTCGTCAGGGGTAAGGGCTACGTTGAAGCTGTGGCCATCCTAGAAGCAATGCCTCAGAAGGGCTCAAAGCTCATTCTGAAAGTTCTCAAGTCCGCCGGCGCCAACGCTTTGAATCAGAACAGCAGACTGGATGAAGATTCTCTCTATGTAGCTGAGCTCAGAGTTAATGACGGCCCAAGGCTTAAGAGAGTATGGGCTCGTTCTCACGGAAAGCGTGACATCCTTCTCAGGAGAATGTCTCATATCACAGTCGTTGTCGACGAAAAGACAGCAAAGGTAGGCGAATAATGGGACAGAAAGTAAATCCAATCGGACTTAGACTAGGTGTCAACAAGACATGGCAGTCAAAGTGGTATGTTGATCCAAGAGAGTATGCTGATACACTCCATGAGGATCTTGTACTCAGAAAGGCATTGCTCGCTTGTCCTGAGGTTGCAGGTGCAGAGATCAGCGAAGTCGAGATTACTCGTAAGCCACAGCGCATTACAATGATCATCGCAACAGCTCGCCCAGGTGTCATCATCGGTGCTAAGGGTGCAAATGTTGAGAAGATCGCTGAGAAGATGCAGAAGCTCACAGACAAGAAAGTTCAGATCAAGATCAGAGAGATTAAGAAGGCTGAATGTGATGCTCAGCTTATCGCTCAGAACATTGCTAAGCAGCTTGAAGGTCGTGGTGCTTACCGCAGAGCTATGAAGAACGCTATTTCAAGAGCTCTTCAGGGTGGAGTAGAAGGTATCAAGATCAAGTGCTCCGGACGTCTCGGTGGTGCAGAAATTGCTAGAACCGAGCAGATGAAGGATGGAAGAGTTCCACTTCATACTCTCCGCTCCGACATCGACTATGGTTTTGCCACCGCTAACACATCTTTCGGTTCCATCGGAATCAAAGTATGGGTCTTCAACGGTGAAATCTATGACCGCGGTGCAAAGGTGGAGGATGAATCCACTGCAACAGTCGGAAGAAAGAAGGCTGAAGAGGCAAGGGGTTAAAAGATGCTTAGTCCAAAGAGAATTAAATATAGAAAAAAGCAGCGCGGAACAAGAGACGCAGTTGCACACAAGGGAAACCAGATCTCCTTTGGTGAGTATGGTCTCATGGCTCTTGAGCCATATTGGATTACAAACCGCCAGATTGAAGCTGCCCGTGTTGCAATGACACGTCACGTTAAGCGTGGTGGTAAAGTTTGGATCCGTATCTTCCCTGATATGCCGTATACAAAGAAGCCGGCTGAAACAAGACAGGGTAACGGAAAGGGTGCTCCAGAAGGCTGGGTAGCAGTTGTAAAGACTGGTGCAATCATGTTCGAAATGGGCGGAATCGACGAGCAGCTAGCTAGAGAAGCTCTCACACTTGCAGCTTCCAAGCTTCCGATCAAGACAAAGTTCGTGTCCCGTGTAAACCAGGAGTAAGATATGAAGGCATATAAAGAACTCAGCTATAACGAGCTTGTCGCTGAAAGAGATAAGCTTAGAAAGGAATTGGTAAACTTGAGAATGCAGAAAGTTCTTGGACATTTGGACAATCCAATGGCTATCAAGAATACCAAGAAGAGTATTGCTCGTCTCAATACAAGAATCCATGCCATTGACATTGGAATCGAGAAGACAAACAAATAAGAGAGGCACGTAAATGGAAGCACAGAAGAAAGTTATGACAGGTGTGGTTGTATCTGACAAGATGGATAAGACTATCGTTGTTGAAGTTACATCCAGAAACCTACATCCACTGTACAAGAAGTACGTGATCTCAACAAAGAAGTTTAAGGCTCACGACGAGAAGAACGATGCACACTATGGCGACACAGTTCGCATCATGGAGTGCCGCCACCTGTCCAAGGACAAGTGCTGGAGACTCATCGAAGTTGTCGAGAGAGCTCGCTAAAGGAGAAAAGTCATGGTACAGATGCAGACTTATTTGAACGTAGCGGACAATAGTGGTGCAAAGCGTGTGCAGTGCATCAAAGTTCTCGGCGGCAGCCACAGATATGTTGCTGGTGTCGGCGACATTATCGTTGTTGCAGTCAAGGACGCACTTCCTAACGGCGCCATCAAGAAGGGTGACGTTCTGAAGGCAGTTGTGGTTCGTACTAAGAAGGAATACCGCAGACCTGACGGTACATACATCAGGTTCGATGACAACGCTTGCGTAGTCATTGATGCCAACAATAACCCACGCGGAAAGAGAATTTTCGGGCCAGTCGCAAGAGAACTTCGTGACGGCTTTATGAAGATTGTCTCACTAGCACCGGAAGTGTTGTAGGAGAAGAACATGAGACTGAAGAAAGACGACACAGTCAAGATCATTGCCGGAAAGGACAAGGGCCTCACCGGCAAGATCATCAAGGTTGACCCAGTAAATGAGAGGGTCATCGTCCAGGGTGCCAACATGGTCAAGAAGACTATGAAGAAGCAGAATGCTCAGGATAAGGGCGGCATCATGGAAGTTGAAGCTCCGATCCATGTTTCAAACGTTGCACTTGTTTCAAAGGGAAGCGTTTCAAAGGTCGGATACAAGATGGAAAACGGAAAGAAAGTCCGCTATGCCAAGAAGACAGGTGAGGTACTCTAATGGCTGAGAAGTTTGTTCCAAATTTCAAGACAAAGTACATTAACGAGGTCGTTCCAGCACTCCAGAAGGATTTTGCATTCAAGACACCTATGCAGATCCCAAAGCTTGAAAAGATCACTGTCTCTGTCGGTGTAGGAGAAGCTACAACAAACAAGAAGCTTCTCGAAGCAGCAGTCAAGGAACTTGAGGCTATTACAGGCCAGCACGTTGTCAAGACAAAGGCAAGAAAGTCCATTGCTAACTTCAAGGTCAGAGAAGGCCAGGAAATTGGTGCTATGGTTACTCTTCGTGGCGACAACATGTGGTTCTTCCTCGAGAGACTCATCTGCATTGCACTTCCTCGTGTCAAGGACTTCAAGGGTGTAAATCCTAATGCCTTTGACGGTCACGGAAACTATTCACTCGGTATTACTGAGCAGATTATTTTCCCTGAAATCGACTTCGACAAGATCGAGAGAATCAGCGGTTTGAACGTTGCAATCGTAACTACAGCTGCTAATGACGAGCAGGGCTACGCTCTTCTCAAGTATCTCGGTATGCCGTTCGCAAAGTAAGGAGCTGACCATGGCAAAAAAGTCATTGATTGTAAAGTGCAATAGGGAGCCTAAGTTCTCAACAAGGAACTACAACCGCTGTAGAATCTGCGGTAGGCCAAGAGGATATATGCGTCAGTTTGACATGTGCAGATGCTGTTTTAGAAAGCTCGCAAGTGAAGGTCAGATTCCTGGCGTTACAAAGTCAAGCTGGTAGGAGATAAGAAAATGGCAGTTAGTGATCCAATTGCAGATATGCTGACTAAGATCAGAAATGCTAGTCAGGCAAAGCATGAGAAAGTAGATGTTACAGCTTCCAATCTTAAGCTCCAGATCATTAAGATCCTTAAGAACGAAGGCTTCATCAAGAATTTCAAGAAAGTAACAAAGGATGATGTCACCTTCATCAGAGTATTCCTCAAGTATGAAGATGATCAGACTCCAGTCATCCACGGAATCAAGCGTGTCTCCACTCCTGGCCGCCGTGTTTACTGCGGTTACAAGGATATGCCGAGCGTTTATAACGGAATCGGTGTGGTAGTCGTATCTTCCTCAACAGGTGTCATCACAGGCAAGAAAGCTAAAGAAGCACGTGTTGGTGGCGAAGTGCTCTGCACAATCTGGTAATGGGAGGATAGAGAATGTCTAGAATCGGTAAGTTACCAGTTGTTATTCCTCAGGGAGTAACAGTTACAAAGCAGGGCAACGTTGTCACAGTAAAGGGACCAAAGGGAACTCTTTCTCAGGAAGTGAGACCACAGATTTCTGTTGAGATCAAGGACAATGAAGTCATCCTCACAAGAAATAGTGACGACAAGGAGATCAGAGGATATCACGGTCTTTACCGCCAGCTCATCCACAACATGATTGTTGGTGTCAGCCAGGGTTACACAAAGACTCTTATCATCAATGGTGTCGGTTACAAGGCTGAGATGGGCAAGGGTTTTGTAAACCTCGCTCTCGGATACTCCACAACGATCGACTATGTCATCCCAGAGGGAATCGATATTAAGGTTGAAGGACCTACAAAGCTTGTTATCTCCGGTATCAGCAAGGAGAAAGTAGGTCAGACAGCTGCAGAAATCAGATCTCTCAGAGGTCCTGAGCCATATAAGGGCAAGGGTATCAAGTACGAAACCGAGAATATCCGTCGCAAGGTCGGTAAGTCCGGTGGTAAGAAATAAGGTGGCTTAGTATGAACAGAATGATCGATAAAGCAAGAAGACATGCCAAGAGAAAGAATCACATCAGAAAGTCTATCTCCGGCACTGCTCTCAGACCGAGAATGACTGTATTCAGATCAAACTGCAACATGTATGTTCAGGTTATTGACGATACAGTAGGTCATACGTTGGCTTCCGCTTCCACACTTGAGGCAGAATTGAAGGATCTCAGAAACACAGTAGCTGATGCAGAAAAGCTGGGTGAAGCTATTGGCAAGAGATGCATCGAGAAGGGTATCAAGACAGTTGTGTTCGACAGAAACGGCTACCTCTACCATGGTATCGTCAAGAGCATCGCAGACGGCGCTAGAAAGGCCGGCTTGGAGTTCTAAGGGGTACAGTATGGAAAGATCAAAAGAAAAAGAAGTCAAGGTAGAAGGATACGTAGAGAAGCTTGTCAAG
Organism: Spirochaetales bacterium; assembly: GCA_022771185.1. Taxonomy (GTDB): domain Bacteria; phylum Spirochaetota; class Spirochaetia; order Sphaerochaetales; family Sphaerochaetaceae; genus Ornithospirochaeta. The sequence goes on from JALFCJ010000237.1 coordinate 11,333, forward strand.
CTCAACCGTGTAGCTAAGGTTGTAAAGGGTGGTAAGAGATTCTCTTTTGCTGCTCTCGTAGTTGTAGGCTATGGTGACGGAAGAGTAGGCTATGGTTTTGGTAAGGCTAATGACGTTACTGATGCCATCAGAAAGGCTACAGATAAAGCAAAGGCTTCAATCATAACAGTACCTCTCAAGGGAACTACTATCCCTCACGACATCGTTGGAAACTTCAAGAGTGCTTCTGTACTTCTGAAGCCAGCTGTTCCTGGTACAGGTGTCATCGCAGGTGGTGCAGTACGTCTCGTTTGTGATGCAGCAGGAATCAAGGATATCCTTTCAAAGTCCCTTGGATCCAGAAACGGTATCAACACAGTCAAGGCTACATTTGATGCTTTCGAGCACATCTATAACGCTGCGGCTGTTGCAAAGAACAGAGGTAAGACTCTTAAGGAAATGTGGGGTTGACCATGGCAAAGCAGATAAAGATTACACTGGTAAGAAGTGTAGCAGGTACACTTCCTGTTCAGAGAAAGACCGTCAAGGTTCTCGGTCTGGGCAAGATCAACAGTTATGTTGTCCGCGACGACAATCCTGTCACCCGTGGAATGGTCCGCACAGTCGAACACCTTGTAAAGGTTGAGGAGATTTAACTATGGCACAGATTATCAAGCCATTTGGCGCTACAAAGAAAAAGACCATTGTCGGTCGTGGTGCTTCCTCTAAGGGAAGAGCCTGCGGACGCGGACATGATGGTCAGAACAGCCGCACAGGTGGTGGCCCACGACTTGGTTTCGAGGGTGGCCAGATGCCTCTCTACAGACGTGTAGCAAGACGTGGATTCTCCAACTATCCTTTCAAGGTTGAGAATCAGGCAGTTTCTCTTTCTACAATTGATGCAGTATTCGAGGATGGTGCTGTCGTAAGCGACGCAACACTTCGCGAAGCTGGCGTTATCAAGGGAAAGGAAACAACAGCTAAGATCCTTGCTACAGGAGAGATTACCAAGAAGGTAACAGTCGAGGGCCTGAAGCTCTCAAAGGCAGCAGCAGACAAAATCGTAGCTGCCGGTGGTTCAGTTAAATAAAAGGGAATCGTATGGCAAACACACTGGTAGAAATGTTCAGAATGAAGGATATCAGGAAGAAGATCCTTATCACTATCGGTCTTCTGATTGTTACAAGAATCGGAGCTTATCTTCCGATTCCTGGAATCAACCCTGGCGTAGTTTATGACTACTACAGAATGTATTCCTCCTCCATCACTGAATACCTGAACTTCTTCTCTGGTGGTGCCTTCTCCAATTTCTCTATTTTAATGTTGGGTGTAATGCCATACATCAGCACTGAAATTATCTTTCAGTTGCTGATGTTGGTAATTCCATCACTTAAGAAGTTGGCAGAAGATCCTCAGGGATCAAAGAAGATTCAGCAGTATACTCGTTACGGCACAGTCGTAGTATGTATTCTTCAGTCTCTTGCAGCTTCCGTATATGCACAGTCAATTCCTGGTGCTCTTTCAATTCCAGTTGGTGTGTTTATTCCGGTTGCTATCTTGAGCTGTACTACTGGTTCCATGCTTTGTGTATGGATCGGTGAAAAGATTACAGAATTTGGTGTTGGAAACGGTATTTCACTCTTGATCTTCGCTGGTATCGTTGCAAGGATTCCGAATGCTCTCTACGTCATGGCTACAGGTATTGCTAACTCAACAATCAATCCTGTATCTCTTATCGTAGTCGTCATCATGTTCTTCTTTGTTGTTGCTCTTGTCGTTTACGAGGAGCAGGGTACAAGGAAGATTCCTGTGACATATGCAAAACGTGTTGTCGGAAGAAGAATGTATGGTTCACAGAGCACATATATTCCTTTCAAGATTAACCCATCTGGCGTTATTCCTGTAATCTTCGCTTCAACACTTCTGCAGATCCCACTTATGCTGGGCAACACAAATGTTGGCTGGCTTGTGGCAGTGGCAAATTTCTTGAATCCGCAGAGGGCCCCATATCTAATTATCTACACCCTGCTGATCATAGGCTTTGCATTCTTCTATACACAGATTAGCTTGAATCCGATCGAGATGGCTAAGAACATCCGTGACAACGGTGGTTCTATTCCTGGAATCAGAAACGAAAAGCTTGAAGAGTATCTTACAAAGGTTCTCAACAGAATCGTTCTTCCTGGAGCAATTTTCTTGGCATTCATCGCTCTGATTCCTACTCTGGTTCAGTTGATCTTCGATCTACCTGCTTCAGTTTCAATGCTGTTTGGTGGAACATCCTTGATCATCCTCGTCGGTGTTGACCTCGATACAATGAGACAGCTTGACGGTATGATGAAGATGCATCATCATGATGGTTTTGTTGAATCAAAGAAGCGCAAGTCGAAGAAAATCTAAAGGAGCTTTTAACTATGAAAGTAAGAGCAAGTGTCAAACCAATTTGTGACAAGTGTAAAGTAATCAGACGTGCTGGTGTCGTCCGCATTGTTTGCGACAACCCAAAGCACAAGCAGAGACAGAAATAATTAGGAGGCCGATATGGCACGTATAGTAGGTGTTGACCTGCCAAATAAGGCGGTTAAGATCGCTCTGACATATATCTATGGTATTGGAAAGAAGTCTGCTATGGACATCTGTCAGAAGACAAATATTAATCCAGACGTAAGAATCAATACTCTTTCTTCTGATGAGATCGCTTCCCTCAGAAACGTTCTCGAAACAGAGTATAAGATTGAAGGTCACCTCAGAACTGAAGTTGCCTTGAACATCAAGAGACTGATGGACATCGGCTGCTACAGAGGTCTTCGCCACAGAAAGAATCTTCCGGTCAGAGGTCAGAGAACCAAGACTAACGCCCGCACAAGAAAGGGTAAGAAGAAGACAGTCGCTGGAAAGAAGAAATAAGGGGAATTGAGAAATGGCTACAGCTAAGAAAAAAGTCAAGAAGACTGTTCTTGAAGGTAATGTCTACATTCAGGCTACCTTCAACAATACTATCATCACCTTCACTGATCTTGCGGGCAATGCAATTTCCTGGGCTTCTGCAGGTGGACTGGGATTCAGAGGAGCCAAGAAATCAACTCCTTATGCTGCTCAGACAACTTGTGAGACAGCTGGAAAGAAGGCTATGGACTCCGGACTCAGAGAGGTCAATGTTTTCGTCAAGGGACCTGGTGTCGGTCGTGAGAGTGCAATTAGAACTCTTGGTGTCCTTGGACTTAAGGTGCGCTCAATCAGAGATGTCACCCCAATCCCACACAACGGATGCCGCCCACGCAAGACACGCCGTGTCTGATCAATCTGCGGGGCTTGTCCCCGCAGCAGCTGCATAATTGCGGTATGAAATAATAGGAGTAACCATGGCAAGAAAAAATCTTCTTAAGGGTTTCAAGAGACCTCAGGGTATCACCTCTGAAAATACAGTCAGTACAAATGACTATGGTCAGTTTGTTGCATATCCTTTTGAGAGAGGATTTGGAACTACTGTAGGAAACACTCTCCGCAGAGTTCTTCTCTCCTCTATTCAGGGTTATGCCGTATCTGCCATCCGTTTCACCACATTTGTAGGAGAAAACAAGACTCCTCACATGGTGACATCGGAGTTCGAGTCACTGCCTGGTGTCAGAGAAGATATTTCTGATATCATTGCAGCTATTAAGAAATTGCAGATCAGCATGCCAGAAGAAAGCGAAGGTACAATTCTCACTATCTCCTGCAAGGGACCTGGAGTAATCACCGGAGCTGACTTCGAAAAGGATCAGGTGACTGTCACCAATAAGGATCTTCAGATCTTCACGATGATGGAAGATTGTGATCTGGAAATGGAAGTTCAGATTGACCTTGGTCGCGGTTATGTACCTTCCGAACTTAATGAGAAGTACTCTGAAGAGCCAGGCGTAATTTCAATTGATGCATTCTACTCACCAATCAAGAGAGTCAAGTACTCCATTGAACCATATAGAGTAGGACAGAGAAACGATTACGAAAAGCTCACAATGGAAATCTACACAGACGGAACAATCTCTCCTGAGACTGCTCTGGGCGAAGCTGCAAAGATTATCAAGGAGCACTTCACAGTCTTTATCAACTTTGATGAAGACAAAGTCTGCACAACTGAAGAAGTTGATGAAGAAGAAGAGAAAGTCAAGAAACTCTTGGATACTCCAGTTGAGGAACTTGAACTTACCGAACGTTCTTCCAACTGTCTGAAGAATGCAGGTATCAAGACAATCGGAGATCTGGCAAAGAAAACTGAAGATGAAATAACCAAGACAAGAAACTTCGGAAAGAAATCCCTTTCTGAAATCAAGGACAAGCTCAAGGAGTGGGGTCTTACTCTTGGTATGACAGACTTCAGTGTTTTGAAGAATTCAATTAAAGTTCCAGAGAACAAGGAAGTAGAAGAAAATGAAGCATAGGATTGGTTTCAATGCGCTTTCACGTAAGGGATC
>JALFCJ010000263.1 GCA_022771185.1 Spirochaetales bacterium
AGATGGCGGCGAGTTATATATCGATGATGTACTTGTCAACGACGTGGAAAGCAAAGTCAGAGATGTAGCCATGGTCTTTCAGAACTACGCCCTGTACCCTCATATGTCTGTCTTCGATAATATGGCATTTGCTATCAGAAAGCGCATCCCCGATAAGAAAGAAGTTGAGAGAAAAGTCAGAGAGACTGCAGAGATATTAGGTATCACAGAATACCTAAATCGTAAGCCGAGAGAACTCTCGGGAGGACAGAGACAGCGAGTGGCGATTGGACGCGCCATCGTAAGAAACCCGAAAGTCATGCTTATGGATGAGCCTTTGTCTAACTTGGACGCAAAACTACGTAATCAGATGCGCTCTGAGTTGTTGAAGCTAAGAAAGCGTATTGATGCTACCTTTGTCTATGTCACTCACGACCAGACTGAAGCTATGACTCTTGGAGACAGAGTTGTTGTAATGAAGGATGGAGAAGTAATGCAGATTGGAAAACCTGATGAAATATACTCTAATCCTGCTTCTGTCTTTGTGGCCACATTTATTGGGAACCCTCAGATGAATATTTTCCCGGTATCTGCATACAGAAAGGGTGAAGGATACTCAATTAATCTCTTTGGAAAGGAACTGGCTCTAGGAATGGAGTATTCTTCTGTTCTTTCAAAGAGAAAAGAGAGTTTCATTCCGCTTAAGCTTGGCATTAGACCGGAGTACATTACTCTTGATGAAGAAAATGGACTATTTAGCGGAGAAGTCTCTATTGCGGAGCATACAGGAAATAGTGTCATCATCCATATGAATATAAATGGAAATGAAGTAGTAGTTCTGGAAGAAGAGAGAAATAGAAGAGAAGTAGATTATGCACCGGATTCCATTATCAGCTTCTCTTTCTCTCTCTCCGATGTCTATTTATTTGATGCCGAGAGCGGCAGAAATATTCTCTATGGAGTAGACAATGAGTAAAAGCGGGAAATCTATAAAGAAAAGGAGAGATAATAGGAGAGTGTTCTTCCTTCTTCTCCCAATTACTATCTTTGCCATTGCCTTTGTGTATTTTCCATTTTTAAGAACAATTGTTAATGCTTTCTCCCTAGTCAACTCCAAGGGTGAGATCAAGGGCTTTGCAGGACTAGAGAACTTTATTTATACATATGGCAGAAAGGACTTTCTTCCTGCGCTGAGACATACTTTGATCATAGCCCTCTTTAATGTTCCCATTACTCTGATCATTACTCTGACGTTGGCACTTCTATCTGAAAAGAGAAGAAAACTAAGCGCTGTCTACGAGACAATGTTCACCCTTCCTATGTCTGTATCTATGTCTGCGGCCTGTATGATCTTCAAGTCAATGTTCAGCCCCAGCGTAGGATTCATAAACTACTTCTTTTCTTTGAAGCTTGGCTGGTTTGAAAACTCGGATACTGCTCTTTTTTCCTGCATAATCCTTACAGTTTGGATGGGGATAGGCTTCGATTACTTATTGTTGCTATCTGCCCTTCGTGGTATTCCCAAGAGCGTAATGGAGGCCACGAAAGTGGACGGCATCTCCCTTATGAGGCGAATATTCCTGGTAGAGATTCCTCTTATTTCTCCGACTATATTCTATATATTCTGCACTAACTTGGTGCTTTGTATGATGACGTCGGCTCCTATGATCATAATCATGGGGGTAAGAGCAGAGTCCGCCTCCACAAATACTCTGATGAGTATGATGTATCAATCAGGGTTTTCTAGCTCAGACTATGGCCTCGCGGCAGTTCTTAGCCTCACTGCCTTTCTTTTGACTCTTCTCTTTACAATCCTCTCCTTTGTAACGGAAAGAAGGAGGGTTCATTATGAAGCGTAAGCAAAAAGATTTACTATTTGATACTCTCGTTACTGTGGTAGCAATTATCTTGGGGATAATCATAATATTCCCACTTATCTACTGCTTCCTTTCTTCCTTCAAGACTCCTTCAGAGTTCTTGAACCCGAAGCTCTTTCCTTCTTCCTTCCTCTATCTTGATAACTTCAAGAATGCTTTGGAGAGGGGAAACTTACTTAGATATACTCTGAATTCTTTTGTAATAGCATTTGTAGGAACAGCTGTGAGAATGGTTCTATCTATTCTCGCTGCATATGCTTTTACTTTCTATGATTTTAAAGGCAAAAATTTCTTCTTTTTCTTGATTCTGGGCACAATGATGATCCCAGGGGACGTATTGTTGGTGACAAACTATCTTACAGTGTCGAAGATGCATCTATTAAATACATATCTGGGGGTAATGATAGTCTCTTTTGTTTCTGCGTCCCAAATGTTTATGCTTCGTCAGCGCTTCAAGACCATACCTAAAGATATGCGTGAAGCATCAAGCATGGATGGATATGGAGACTTGTGGTTCATATGGAAGGTTTTGCTTCCTCTATCGAAACCTGTTGTCACGACTCTTTTTGTCCAGAGCTTTATTAATCTATGGAACGCATACCTATGGCCTTTGATCGTTACAGCATCGTCTCCCGAGATGAGGACTGTAATGGTAGGAATAACACGCCTTAACAGCTGGGAGGATGAAAACTATCAGCTGGTTATGGCAGGTGTCTGCATTTCTCTTATTCCTTCCCTCATTCTATTTGTAGTGATGAGAAGGAATATGAAGAAGGGTGGATTGGATGGATCATTAGTCGGTTAAACTGGAGGATGTTATGAAAAAGTTATTTGTCGTTTTACTTTCTCTCTTTCTTTCTTTCTCATTTCTATTTGCCGGAGGGGCAAAAGAAGAAGCAGTAAAGGAAAAAGTAAAGTTAGGAGATGAGCCTGTTACAATTACTTTCTGGCACTCTTCCAGCGATGAAGCAGGTGTCCTGATGGATAAGTTCATCAAGACTTTCAATGAAACAAACCCCTACAAAATCACTGTAAAGGGTATTTACCAGGGACAGTATTCAGATGCAACAACATTAATGAAGACGATTATCAGCGCCGAGAATTATAAAGAGCTACCTGACGTAATGCAGATGGATGCAACAGGAAAGGTGGATTATTCCTCCTCTGGCCGTGCTTTTACAGCTTCCGACGCTTTTTCGGCTTACGAAGATATTTCGTCAGAGTATATTCCTGTAGCTCTTTCAAACTGGGATTATCAGGGAGAGACTCTCGGGCTTCCTTTCGCCCTCTCTACTACTATCACATTCTATAACGCTGATATGTTGAAAAAAGCTGGCTGGGATAATGCTCCTGATACTTTTAAAGATATAGTAGAGTTGAAGAAAGACATGGAAAAAGCAGGAATAGAAGCCGCTAGTTATGGAACGGTACCAAATACTCCGTTACTTGCCAACTGGCTGGGGCAGATGGGCTCTTATGTAGTGAACAATAAAAACGGTAGTGAGAGCATGGCTACAGAACTGGACTGCATTGAGAATGGAAAACTGGAAGAGTTCCTTACAGAGTGGAAGAATCTCTACGCGGAGGGTGGAGTGGAGAACAGAAGTCTCTCTACTAATCAGTTTGTTGCTGGAGAAGTCGCTGTCTTTACTTCTTCCTCCTCAAATGTCTCATCTGTATTGGAAAAGGTAGGGGACAGATTCACTGTAGGAACCAGTCCATTCCTGAGAGTAAACGAAGAGGTAGAGTATGGTGCAACAGTATCCGGTTCATGCCTGGTTATGTTCGATAGCAAAGATGAACTAAGAAAGAAAGCTTCTTGGGAGTTTATAAAATACCTTACAGGAAAAGAAGTCCAGGCTGAGTTTGCCATTTCCACTGGATATATTCCATCCAACTTGGAGGCTTTGGAAAGCGAAGAGTATAAAAACAAACTTGAAGAGAATCCTCAGTTTAGAGTGGCTCCGGAGCAGTTGTTGTCTACTCCAAAAGACATGAAGAGCGTAACAGTGGGGCCAAGCGCAGACTTCTATTATGCGATTATGAATGGTGTCAGCGACATGTTGAAAAACGATACGGACGTGGCGAAGGCTACAGAGAGTATCTCTTCTTCTCTACAATCTCTTCTGGACCAGTATAAGAGAAATAACATTTGACGATTTGGGCTTCTATGTGGGGCCCATTAATATTTTACTCTTTCGAAATAGAGAGTAATATAAGGGTATGAAGACTCCTCTTTCATATCAAGCGACAGCCAATGATTCAGCTCCCATTGCAATAATCAACGCTCTCTCCACTCTCTACGAAAGAGAAGAAATAGATTCTCAAGTAATAGAAGGTATATATTCCCTCTCTTATAGTTTTCTTGTATCGAAAGAAGATAAAATGGGCATAAAGCATATTGCCTTGTTTCTTGAGAGAGAAATGAGAGAGTGTGGGTTAATAGTCAATTATTTGTCTTCACACGAAGTCTTTCTTGGTCCAGGATGCAGTTTATATAGAACTCTCACTAATGGAGGAAGGGCTGTAGCTAAAGTCTTCTCTCATTCCTCTTCCCGCTATATTACTATTACGTCCATTACCAATGACTACTTATATTTCTTTGACCCCTTATATGGAGCAGAGTATGTAGAAGAGGTTGATAGAATCTACGATGCTCCATTTCTTGCAAATGGCAGAATAAAGATGTCTAAGCTAAGTGATATAGGATACATTCATATGGAGAATAGGAATCAGGAAGAGAAAGAGCTTGTACTCTTTGAGAGGATTAAACAATAAAGAGTTCTATCCCTTTTTCTTTGAAAAAAGAAATCCATTCTTCACTTATTCCTTTGTCTGTTATTACAGCATCCACCTGGTCCCAAGTGCCGAAGAGTGTAGACTTCACTTTTCCGAATTTATTGGAAGTAAGAAGGAGTATTCGCTTCTGGGAATTCTTTATTTCCAGTTCTTTTATTGTTTTATCATATGGAACGGAGCAGGTTAGTCCTAAATCCATATCTACAGCGGCAGGAGCAATGAAGGCTTTGGTAGCTCTCAGCCCATTCATGATAGGGAGCATGGCTTCACTTTCAAATACAGTAGAGGAAGGATGATAGTATCCTCCTCCCATGATTATCTGGCTGATATTCTTTTTTTGTAGCTGGAAAAGAGTGTTGGCTGCAAAGCACATGGCAGTGATCTGCATGTTGTCGCTGATAGAAGAAGCCATCTTTTCCAGTGTTGTTCCTACATCAAGAAAGATCACGTCTCCGACTTCCAGCATCTCGGCGGCTCTCTTTCCTATGCGCTCCTTCTCTTCTCTCATTACTTTCTTTTCGTCTTCGATGGAGTAGACTTGAGCTTCCACACTTACAGCCTTAGGCCTATATACGGCGACGCCTCTTACAATGACAGCGTCTCCAGTCTCCATTAAGGTCTTTAGGTCTCTTCTCACTGTCATCTCTGTTACACAAAGTTCTTTTGAGAGTTCTTTTATGCCTACACCGTTTGATTTAATGAGAATGTTTTTAAGTCTTTCAAGTCTTTCCGTATTAGCCATACTTAAATAATACAGAGTAATTCTCTTACGAGAAAGATAATTCAAGAAAAATACACTTAACTTGGTTGCCCCGATTAATGAACAATATTAGTTTGAGTTTATGAAAAACTTCTTCACTGTCTTAATTGCGATTGTTTTAGCTGTAGCTGTCATATATTCATTTCTAATTTTTCATGCCAGATGGAGAAGTAATCCAGCTAAAATCAATACATATGATACAGATAACCCATTTATTGTAAATGGCTCCTTGATAGTCGGTCACAGAATGGGGGGAGGAGATGCCCCTGAAGAGTCTTTGATGGCTCTTGAGATGTGTCTTAGTGGAAATGATGTTCCAGATGTTCTGGAAATGGATCTTCATATTACAAAAGATGGTAGGCTGGTGCTCCTACATGATGATACTCTCGATAGAACAACAGATAGTCGTTTTGTCTTTGGAAAAGAAGGATTGAGACCAGAGGACCTTACTCTGGAAGAGTTGCGGAAACTAAATATAGGAGTAAGTTTTGTGGATAAAGATGGTGCTTATCCATATAAAGACCTTCATGGAGATAATGTTCCCGATACACTGAGAATACTGACTCTGGAAGAGTTCCTTGATTACTCACTTTCTCGTGGAGATTTCAGATATATTATCGAAATAAAGAATGGGGGAGAGGAAGGGAAGAGAGCCCTTGATATCCTCTATGCGACAATAAAGGAAAGAAATCTACTGGATAGAGTGATTTTCGGAACATTCAAGAATGAAATAACAGAGTATGCGTCATCTACATACCCTGATCTTATTAGAAGTGCAAGTATTAAAGAGGCTCTGGAATTCTATATAGCGGCACTATGCGGAAAGAAAAACTATGAACCGCCTGTTTCTGTCTTGCAGGTTTTTTATGGAAAGCAGTACTTCAAGTTTGGAGTAAACCTTGCAACTAGCAGAGTGATCAACTATGCCCATAGCCATAATATGGCGATCCAGTATTGGACAGTAAATGAAGAGGAAGACATTGAATATCTACTCTCTGTAGGCGCAGACGGTATAATGACAGATTATGTAGAGATGGCGATGGGGATTAAGGGGCGAATGTAATCTTTTCTAAACGATTGTTTTGGATACTTGACTACCTGTCTTTTGATATATAACATCTGTTATACAACAAAGGATAGAGTTATATGCCTCCAAAAACAAGAATAGGACGAGATATGATAGTCAAAGCCGCCTTTGACTTAATACGACGAGAAGGCGTGGGGAATCTTAATGCCAGATCTCTCTCGAAAGAGCTGGGCTCCTCTACTCAGCCGCTACTTTATCACTTTTCTACCATGGATGAAGTTAAAGAGAAAGCCTATGAAATTGCTGATGAGTTTCATAGTCACTATCTAATGAACGACCTTGAAAAGGAAGATAACCCTCTATTGTCATTAGGTTTAAGGTATATAAAGTTTGCCATCGAAGAGAAGAATCTCTTTCTATTCCTTTTCCAGTCAGGGCACTTCGGAGGCAGCGTCACGTCACTATTCAATGATGAAAATATGTCTCCTATATTAGAAGCATTCATCGGGGAGACTGAAATGCGGGAAGAAGATATAAGGAGAATATTTTTTCCGCTTTTTTCTGCTATTCACGGAAATGCCAGCCTCTTGGCAAATAATGCCCTTATCTATAACGAAGAAGAAACAAAAGAGATGCTGACGCTTCTTTTTGAGAGTTTAGTAACAAAAATAATGGAGGAAAGAAATGAAGATTAAGAACAAAGAACTGGATATGACTATAGTCTTTATTGTGATCTATGTAGTAGGTATGAGCCTTGGAGATAACCTGAGTAGAATGATCGGAGTAGAAAAGTTTATAACAGTCATTGTTTCGATCCTTATTACGATTTTTCTATTTCTATACATAAAGAGAAAAGACTTAATGGAAAAATATGGACTGAAGAGAGTTGAAGGAAAGAGCAGAGAATACCTTTATTTCATTCCTCTTATCCTTATTTCAAGCGTCAACATCTGGTTTGGCGTAAAGATGAACATGCCCATAATGGGTAGCATATTTTATGCATTTACAATGATATTTGCTGGTATTATTGAGGAGATTCTTTTTAGAGGAATGCTCTACAAAGAGATGGCAGAGAGCAACGAGAAGAGTGCAATGATAGTGTCCAGCTTATTATTTGGAGTGGGGCACATAGTAAACCTCTTTAACGGTAGCGGGGCAGAGCTGGTAGCTAATATGTGCCAAGTAGTTTATGCAATATCTGTAGGCTTTATGTTTGTGGTTCTATTTAAGAAGTGCGGAAGCATAATACCTTGTATTATTACCCATTCGCTCCTTAATGCCCTCAGTACATTCAATAACGAAGAAATGGCAAATAGATTTATAATTCCTGTTTCGCTTTTCATGGTAGTAGTCTCTGTGTTGTATTCAATATATTTGTCTATAAAGAAAACAGAAGTTTGAATATTTATTCTTTAGAATAGAGAGTCAGTGTGATATCATCATCACTATGATTGAAGTACTTGTCATTGTGCCATATGAAGAGCTCTTGACGCTATATGAAGAGACTATAGCAAGAGTAGAGGAACAACGTGTTCATTTTACAACATCTTTTTTGTATGGCACTGATACCAGAGCATTGGAGAAAGTCTGTGACTACGACATTATCGTAGTAAGAGGAATGACAGGTAGGGCAATAAAGCGTCAGTATCCAGAGCTTACAGTCATTGACATCAAAATGGATGCTTTCGATGTTACTGGAGCATTATTGGAAGTAAAAGAAACCTATCCTGATGTTAACAAGATAGGTTTAATCCTCCCGTCGTCTTCTATATGCTCTGCTCCGATGCTTTCCAAGCTTTCCGGCATCGACATATCTATGGCTGAAGTCAGTGATGAAGATGAGATTGACTCAACCATAGAAAAGATGAAGATGGAAGGCTCGGAGGCTTTCATCGGAGGATTGACGCTAAAGCGTGTTTGCCAAAGAAAAAACTACAAGTATGTTCACATAAAAACCGGGCAAAGCGCCATAGAGACTTCCATTAATGATGCCTTGAATGCTGCAATAATTCTGGATAGGGAGCGTAAGAGGCTGGCACTTATGAAGTCTCTTGTAGATAACACTCCGGACTCTATTCTGATCATCGATGAGGATGGCCTCGTTATAGCTGCAAATAGTGCAGCCTGCTCCTTTTTCAAAAAAAAGACTCTGGAGGGAGTAAATGCAGATGCACTCTTTCCTCTAGGTCTTTATAAAGTAAAAGAGGATGTAGAGCTGGTACAGAATATTGGTGAACACACCGTTCTTGTTACAGAGCACCCTGTAAGAATGGAAGGTGAGAAAAGAGCCACTTATGTATCCTTGCGTTTGGTAGAAGATATCAGGAGAACTGAAAAGAAGGTAAGAGGAAAGCTGCAGGATAAAGGCCTGATAGCAAAATATTCCTTCTCCGATATTGTAGCCGAAGACGTAGTGATGAAGCAGCTTATCGCCAAGGCAATCCGTTATGCAAAAGTGGAGGGGAATGTACTACTTACCGGTGAAACGGGAACAGGAAAGGAGCTCTTTGTCCAGTCTATGCATAATGCCAGCCCACGCAGAGACAAGCCTTTTGTGGCTGTCAACTGCGCAGCCCTCTCCGAACAGCTTCTGGAATCTGAGCTTTTTGGATACACAGAGGGCGCTTTCACTGGGGCTAGCAAGGGTGGAAAGACAGGACTCTTTGAGCTTGCTCAAGGCGGCACCATATTCCTGGATGAAATAGGTGAGATGCCTATCAGGTTCCAGGCTAAGCTCTTGAGAGTAATCCAGGAAAAAGAGATCAGAAAGATAGGAGGCGACGAGTATATTCCTGTTGATGTAAGAATAATGAGCGCCACGAATCAGAATATACCGGACCTAATCGAAAAGGGCTTATTCCGAAGAGATCTCTACTACAGAATAAACTTGCTGGCGATTCATATCCCTCCACTAAGGGAACGTAGAGATGATATCCCTCTAATATTCAAACGCTTCGTGGAGAAAAAGAGTAAGGCTCTTAACATCGTAGAGCCAATGGTAGAGAAGGAAGCTATGGATAGCTTGAAGAAATATTCATGGCCAGGAAATATAAGAGAGCTGAGAAATGTAGCGGAAAGAGCAGTAATCTTCAGTTTGTCTAAGAATATTACTCTCGATACAATCAGGGAAATAGATTTGGATGAAAGAGAAAAAACGGAAGAAGTCCCCTTGCTAGTAAAGGAAAAAGCAAAAACACCAGAAGAACTATATCGAGAATATGCTCAATCAGGAATGACGCTTAATGATTTTGCTTTATCTGTAGGAATATCCAGGACAACTCTTTGGAGAAAGTTCAAGAACATTAGTTTAGAAAATAAGAAATGAAACAAGGAACAACTAAAACGGTTTAATTATGTTTCAAAGAGTTGAACAAAATGATTCATGAAACATAGTGAAACGTTAATTGAAACATATTTGAAACATTTAAGTTTTTTAAGCTTGTTGTACATTATTTTGTTATCGATTTCGCAAATAGTGTGATTAAAAGAAATTAACAAGAAAAATTGTATACAATCGAAAAATTGGCATGGTTATTTCATATATGTAAGTGCAAAAGGAGAAAATCATGTACAAACCAGTTGTTGCAATACTTCTTGGGGATGGTGCAGGTGTAGGACCAGAGATCGTAGCAGACCTTATTGGCAGAAGATTTTTTGACACATACTGCAGACCTATCATCATCGGGGACAAAAGGATTTTAGATCGCGCTCTTGGTTACAAGGGTGTCAATGCAAGTGTAAAGGTAGTAAATTCAGTTGAAGAAGCATCCTGGAATGAAGGAGAAGATTATCCAATGTTGGACAGAAAGAACCTTGATCCTAAAGATGCTCCTCTTGGTGAACTGACTGTTGAGTGTGGAAAAGCAAACTTGGATATGCTTACATATGCAGTCGAGCTTTACAAAGAAAAGAAAATTGAAGGATTCTGCTTCGGCCCTCTTAACAAGGCAGGAATGAAGAAAGCAGGATGCCCATTCGAGTCTGAGCATCACCTCCTCAG
>JALFCJ010000002.1 GCA_022771185.1 Spirochaetales bacterium
GCATCCCCTACAGAGCCATGGACAATGATTCTTCCATCGTTCATTGTATCCCCCACTGCATCCTGGGCGTCTCCGAATACTTCGATCAAGCCACCGTCCATGTAACAGCCAAGAGCATTTCCTGCTATTCCATAGACATTGACTCTTCTTTTCTGGAGAGCGGCTCCAATGAATCTCTGGCCAGAAGGATTAATGACTTCAATATTTTCTTTACTTTCTCTAATTATTCTGTCTACTTCTTTGTAATCTTTTCCCTGTGCATCAACAATCATTCTTTACTCTCCTGCATGAGTTATGCCTAGAATATCAAGCTCCTTCTGTGTCAGCCCTATACCTCTTAGCATTAATCTGTTTCCTCTCAACGCTTCTATGCTGTTGATACCCATTCCACCCATCATCTCTTTGATCTCACCCTTCCAGGCAGAAAGAAGATTGACAAGTCTCTCCTTTCCCTCTTCAGGGTTAAGTCTTTCAACCAAGTCAGGGCGCTGGGTTGCGATTCCCCAGCAGCACTTGCCGCTCTGGCAGTTTCTACATAAGTGACAGCCAAGGGCAATTAATGCAGCGGTGGCAATATAAACGGCATCAGCTCCCAGCGCTATGGCCTTGACCACATCGGAGGCATTTCTAATGGATCCGCCTACCACAAGAGATACATTGTTTCTTATTCCTTCGTCTCTCAGTCTCTGATCAACGGAAGCAAGAGCAAGCTCAACAGGAATCCCCACATTGTCTCTGATGGCTGTAGGAGCGGCTCCAGTACCACCTCTGAAACCATCGATTGCAATGATGTCTGCTCCGCTACGTGCAATACCACTGGCGATTGCGGAGATGTTATGGACAGATGCAACCTTTACAATGACTGGCTTTTTATATCCTGTGGCTTCTTTGAGGGATATTACAAGCTGTCTCAAATCCTCAATTGAATAAATATCATGATGAGGAGCAGGAGAGACGGCATCAGTTCCTTCCGGAATCATTCTTGTCCTAGAGACATCACCTACAATCTTTGCTCCAGGCAAGTGGCCTCCGATTCCAGGCTTTGCACCCAGTCCCATCTTTATTTCTATGGCGGCGCCTCCCTCCAGGTATCCTCTCCAGACTCCGAATCTACCACTGGCTACCTGAACGATAGTATTTTTTCCATACTTATAGAAATCTTCATGGAGGCCACCCTCTCCTGTGTTGTAGAAAATACCAAGTTCTTCAGCAGCCTGAGCCAGTGCCGAATGGGCATTGTAGCTGATAGAGCCATAGCTCATAGCCGAGAACATGACTGGAAGAGATAATTCCATCTGAGGAGGAAGATTATCAACAATGTTTCCGTTTTCGTCTCTCTCTATTCTATCTGGTTTTTTACCTAGGAAAACTCTAGTCTCCATTGGCTCACGAAGAGGATCTATGGATGGGTTTGTAACCTGGCTTGCATTAATAAGGATTTTGTCCCAATAAACAGGGTATGGCTCAGGATTTCCCATACTGGAGAGAAGAACTCCGCCTGTATTGGCCTCCTTGATGATACCGCTTATTATTCCTGGTCTCCAGTTTGCATTGTCACGGAAAGTACAACCACTCTTGACAATCTTTATTGCATGCTCAGGGCAGAATGCTATGCACCTCAGACAGTCAACGCACTTTGTGTCGTCACTAAGAACAATCTTCTTATCTTGAGAGAAAAAATGAACTCCGTTGGCACACTCTTTGATGCATCTGCCACAGCGTGTACATCTATCGTATCTTACAACCTCGAACTCTGGATATATTACACTTTTTATAGCCATCTTATACCTCTCCTTCAACTCTGATGACAACAGCCTCTCCTCCCATCGGGAATCTAAAGCCACCGGCATTTCTATCGGCAGAGAGAATTGCAGCCTCTTCACTAGCTACATAAACCATATCCTTATTTTCACCTACAACCATACTTCTCAGCTTAAGTCTGTCATTTAGGGCCATGATTCCACCAGTAAACCCAAAGACAATTGAGAAAGGTCCTGTAACAAGAAGAGAAGAGAACATAGTTCTTAGATATGTCAGTCTCTTCCTCTCTTTTTCATCTTTACTTTCGATTGTAGACCAGAATGGGGCCGCGATTACATTGGAGGCTTCTTCCGGTGTAAGCCCCTGACGCCTGACAAGATAATCAAGTATGTATGTGATTACTTCAGTATCTGTCTGCAAAGAACAGCGATAGCCGAACATCTCGACAAATCGTCTATTTGCATCGTAGCTTGAGATTTCTCCGTTATGTACAACAGAGAAATCCAGAAGAGAAAATGGATGGGCGCCTCCCCACCAACCTGGAGTGTTGGTAGGATAACGACCATGGGCAGTCCAGCTATATCCTTCTATCTCGTCGATTTTATAAAAGACGCCTACATCTTCTGGATATCCTACAGCCTTAAATGTCCCCATGTTCTTGCCGGAAGAAAATACATAAGCACCATCTATCGTGGAGTTGACTTTAGTGACTGCTCTTACTGTATATTCGTCCTCGTCCAACATCTCTCTATCCACGATACTTCTTAGTGGAGAAAGGAAATAACGCCAAATAAGAGGGACATCAGTAATCTCAGGAATCTGGTGGGTTGGTATAACTTCCGCCTGAACGATCTCAAACCTCTCTTTCAAAAAAGACTCGGTCTCGATTCTAGCGTTTCTATCGCTGTAGAAAATGTGGAAGGCATAGTAGTCTTTGTACTCTGGATAGATGCCATATGCAGCAAAACCGCCCCCCAGTCCATTAGATCTTTCATGCATGACCTCCATGGCCTTTATCATGCCTTCTCCTGTAAAGAGATTACCTTTTCTGCTGATGGCTGCGCTTATGGCACACCCTGACGGAATTCTGACCTCCCCTTCCAACTTCATATTGAGCCCCTATAAAAAAAGTTGATGTGTAGGTAGCACATATATGTATTTTTAGTCAATCCTCAAAATCGATATCTTATTTTTCCGTATACCCAATTGTTATTATTGAAACAAATTAAGTATCAAGCTCTAAAAATAATTTTAAAAAATGTGAAAAAGGGAGTTGACGAGAAAGAAGAAAAAGTTCTATTGTGCAGTAGAAAGGCAATGACGTCTTTGGAATAAAACCCAGAGCTGTCATTGCCTTTTTTTTATTGGAGGCAAAGAAATGAAAGACGTAACTGACATTTTCGGATCATTGGTTTTCGACGACAGAATGATGAAAGCCTGCCTTTCCCAGAGCGTGTACAATTCACTGAGAAAGACAATCGATGAGGGTGCTGCCCTTGATGTCAACTGTGCAAACGCAGTTGCTGAAGCTATGAAGAATTGGGCCGTTGAAAATGGAGCTACACATTTCACACATTGGTTCCAGCCTTTAACAGGAATTACAGCAGAAAAGCATGATTCATTTATTACACCTTCCCCAGACGGAAGAGTAATGATGGAGTTCAGTGGCAAGGAGCTTATCAAGGGTGAGCCAGATGCATCCTCCTTCCCTTCTGGAGGTCTCAGAGCAACCTTTGAAGCACGTGGTTATACAGCTTGGGACCCAACAAGCTATGCATTCATCAAAGACAACACGCTATGTATTCCTACAGCTTTCTGTTCATATACAGGTGAGGCCTTGGATAAGAAGACTCCTCTCTTGAGAAGTATGGAAGCAATCAACAGATCTGCACTTCGTATTCTTCGCCTCTTCGGTAACGTAGATGTAAAGAGCGTAAAGACAAGCGTAGGTCCGGAGCAGGAATATTTCCTTGTTGATAAAGAAATGTATCTTAAGAGAAAGGATCTTGTCTTTACAGGTCGCACACTCTTTGGAGCATCTGCACCAAAAGGACAGGAAATGGAGGACCACTACTTTGGTTCAATCAAACCAAGAGTCGCTGCATTTATGCAGGATCTTAACGAAGAACTGTGGAAACATGGAATCCTTGCAAAGACTGAACACAATGAAGTTGCTCCTGCCCAGCATGAAATGGCACCTATATTCTCCACTACCAATATTGCAGCAGACCACAACCAGCTTACAATGGAATTGATGCAGAAAGTAGCAGATAGACATGACCTTGTCTGCCTTCTTCACGAGAAGCCATTTGCTGGTGTCAACGGCAGTGGAAAGCATAATAACTGGTCTATGGCTACCGACACCGGCATCAACCTCCTGTCCCCTGGCGAAACACCATATGAAAATGCACAGTTCCTGCTTTTCCTTTCAGCTGTAATCAAGGCGGTGGATGAATATCAGGACCTATTGAGAATATCTGTTGCATCTGCAGGTAACGACCATAGACTCGGAGCCAACGAAGCGCCTCCTGCAATAGTCTCTATCTTTGTAGGTGATGAACTTGAAGGAATTATCGAGTCTATTGAGAGTGACAACAGCTATGAAGGCACAAAGAAGAAGACAATGAAGCTTGGAGCCAAGGTTCTTCCAAGATTCCTCAGAGACACTACAGATAGAAATAGAACAAGTCCGTTTGCTTTCACAGGCAACAAGTTCGAGTTCAGAATGCTTGGTTCCTCTGCTTCCATCAGCGATGCAAACATCTACATCAACTCTGCCGTTGCATCAGTTCTTGGTGAGTTTGCAGATATTCTCGAAAAGAGCACAGACTTCGAAACCGATGTCCATACTCTCATTCGTGATACTCTTATCGCCCATAAGAGAATCATCTTCAATGGAAACGGATATGACGAGGCATGGGTTAAGGAAGCAGAGGCAAGAGGTCTTTCAAACTATAGGACAACTCCTGATTGCATCCCTCACATGCTTGACCAGAAGAATGTGGATCTTTTGACAAAAGAAGGAATATTTAGCGAGAAGGAAATCAAGAGTAGAGTCGAGACAACTCTTGAAAACTACTCTAAGACAGTTCTTATTGAAGCAAATACAATGGTTGATATGGCTCAGAGAGACTATCTCCCGGCAATCGAGGGTTATACTTCAGAACTTCTTGATACCCTAATGAAGAAAGAGAAGTATCAGGCATTCGCTCAGTCTGGATATGAGAAGTCTACTATCAGCAAGCTCAGCGCTCTTTCCGTTGCAATCGCATCAGCTTCAGAGGAACTCTCTTACGCAATCGTCAAGACAAAGGGCATCCCGTCTGAAGAGGAGAAGAGCTACTCAGTCAGAGACAATGTCATTCCTTTGATGCAGAGACTAAGGGCAAGCGTAGACGAGGCGGAGACTATTTGTTCTTCTTCCTATTGGCCGGTACCAGTATATGGCGACCTATTGTTTAGTGTGAGGTGATTAAATGTGTTCTATTATGGTTGATACAGGTTCAGGAATTTCTGAAAGATTATTTAAAGAGGCTTTCTCGAAAACAATCAGTAGAGGACCAGATGATACAAGAATAATCAGAAAAGGCAGTGGAATCATGGGGTTCCACCGCCTTTCTATTATGGGCCTCACACCGGAAGGAATGCAGCCATTTGTTCTGGGAGATGATGCAGTCGTATGTAACGGCGAGATTTACGGATTTATGAAACTGAAGAAGGAATTGGAGAGAAAATACTCTTTCGTCTCCGATTCCGACTGTGAAATACTCCTTCCTCTTTGGCATGAATATGGCACGGAGATGTTCAAGATGCTGGATGCAGAGTATGCGTTAGTATTATATGACAGCGCCTCTTCATCTTTCGTTGCAGCTCGTGACCCAATCGGCATTCGTCCTCTCTACTATGGATATGGTGAGGGTGAAAACATAATCTTCGCCTCTGAAGCAAAGAACCTTGTAGGTCTTTGTGACACTATCCTACCCTTCCCTCCCGGACACTTTTATTATAAGGGTGAGTTTGTTCCTTACTCTACAATCTATCATGCCCCGTCTTACGTACCTGACGATCTGGAGACAGTTTCAAGAAATATAAGAGACAAGCTTATCAAAGGTGTAGAAAAGAGACTTGTATCGGATTCGAAGGTAGGCTTCCTCCTCTCCGGCGGTTTGGACTCTTCTTTGGTTTGTGCCATTGCCCAGAAACATAGTGACAAACCTATCAAAACGTTCGCCATCGGTATGGATAAAGACGCCATTGACCTTAAGTACGCAAAAGAGACGGCAGAATATATCGGAAGTGATCACACTGAAGTCATTATTAATAAGGATATAGTTCTCTCTTCACTGGAAAGAGTAATTGAGCTCCTTGGCACCTATGATATCACCACAATAAGAGCCAGCATGGGTATGTATCTTGTTTGCAAATATATCCACGAGTGCACTGATATTCGAGTCATCCTGACAGGTGAAATCTCAGATGAGCTTTTCGGTTACAAGTACACGGATTTTGCTCCTTCACCAGAAGAATTCCAAAAAGAAGCAGAGAAGAGAATCAGAGAGATACACATGTATGATGTATTAAGGGCAGACAGATGTATTTCTGTAAACTCTCTTGAAGCACGTGTTCCTTTCGGTGACCTGGACTTTGTCAAATATGTCATGTCTATTGATCCAAAGATGAAGATGAATACATATGGAAAGGGAAAGTACCTACTTCGCCATGCCTTTGAGAAGGATGATCTTCTTCCTCAGTCTATTCTGTGGAGGGAGAAAGCAGCATTCTCAGATGCTGTAGGGCACTCTATGGTTGATGATCTAAAGGAGTATGCTGAAAGCGTGTATACTGACAAAGAGGCTGAAGAGAAATATAAGAAGTACAGCAACCCTACTCCATTTACAAAGGAATCGCTACTCTATAGAGAAATCTTCGAGAAGTATTACCCAGGACAGAGCCAGATGGTTGTAGACTATTGGATGCCGAACAAAGAATGGAAAGGCTGCAACGTCAACGACCCATCTGCAAGAGTTCTTTCAAACTACGGGCAAAGCGGCGTCTAAAACACATAATCCGAATATGCAGGGCCAAGGTTCACCTTTGGTCCTTTTTTAGTCACAAAAAACAAGTAAATATATAACATTTTACATCTTTATATAGATTTGTTCACTTTTGAATGCGACATAATTGACCTCTTTTGTAAAATATCTTATAGACTAAAAAATACTTTTTCCCATTCAGGAGTACAAAAACCAATGATATATATTCTCTATAATCCTCAAGCAGGAAATAATACTGGATATGAGAAGTCGAAAGAACTGGATAATCTTTATAAAAATGAAACATTAGAGTACATGAACATCACTGAGATAAATGAGTATGACGCTTTTTTCAGTGACAAAGTAAATGAAAATGACTCAGTAATCATTGCCGGAGGAGACGGAACTCTTAACAGGTTCATTAATAACACAGAGTCACTAACCTATCCATGTACTATATATTATTATCCTGTCGGTAGTGGAAATGACTTTGCAAGGGATGTTGATAAAGAAAAGCCGTTTCCTGTCAATGAGTACATTGAGAACTTGCCAATTGTAGAAGTAAAAGGAAAGAAATATAGATTCATAAATGGTGTTGGATATGGTATAGACGGCTACTGCTGTGAAGTGGGAGATTCCCTCAGAGGAAAAAGCGAAAAGCCTATCAACTACACTTCAATTGCCATCAAAGGCCTTCTCTTCCACTATAAACCAACAAAAGCTACCATTACTGTCGATGGAGTAAAGCACACATATGAAAAAGTATGGCTTGCTCCTACAATGCATGGAAGATTCTATGGAGGCGGTATGCTTCCTACCCCTGGGCAGACTAGAGATGAAAACGACAAACTCTCTGTTATGGTCATGTATGGCAAAGGCAAGATAAAGACACTTATGGTATTTCCTTCCATATTCAAGGGAGAACATGTAAAGCACAAAGACATGGTGGAGGTTCTCTCAGGAAAGAGAATCAAAGTTGAGTTTGATAAACCTACAGCCCTTCAAATCGACGGAGAGACAATACTAAACGTCACATCATATACAGCCACGGTGGCATAAAGCGAAAAAGGTGTTGTCAATATGGCGACACCTTTTTTTAATAAGAGGACCCGTGACGACATCTCTGCTTCACGGGCCAAAACACTAAGAGCGAATATGACAAAAGTTGCTACCCCTAACCACCTTTGTCTCGTAAATCCTACACATACGGATTTACCTAAAGAACAATTCTTCTCTGTATAGGTTACACTCTTTTTTCCTTTTGCGGTATTGTTTTATATAATTAAGGAGAAAAAATACACAAAAAATGTTTAATTGCCATGCCCATCCAGGTCTTTACACAAAAAATGCCCTCGTATGCACCGCCAGAGTGGATGAAATATCAAAGCTGACTCAGTTTCCTTATAGGAGCTTGGGTAGTCTTCCGGGGTTCAATACAGATTTTTCCATCATTGAAAATTGGGCGGAGAAAGAAGCATTTATAGGAGAGATTGGTGTAGATAAACGTTTTGATAACAAAGAGCTGCAATTCTCTGTCCTCTCCGATATCCTGTCAATCGCTGAAGAGCACAATAACATCGTTACATTTCATCAAGTTGGTTGGACTGATGAATTTCTAAATACTGTTTTCTCCTTTCATTTACGAGGCTTTATTATCCATGGCTTCACAGGCTCCTATGAAATATATAATGAAGTGGGTAAACATGGGGGGCTTGTTTCCCTTTCTCCGCGAGCTGAAAAGACAAAGTTCTTCTCAACTCTCAAAGAGAGAGGAATAACATATCCATTTCTGACAGAGACAGATAGTGAAACAGGAATCGAAGAGATAAAAACACTTAAAACTTGGAATGATAAACTCTCCCTTATATTTGACAGAGACATAGAAAAAGAAGTTGAAGACACCTTCTTTTCCTATATATCAAATTGTCCTCTTTTAGGACAAAATCAATAAAGTTTCAGTAAAATTCAAAAAACCCATCAAAATCTTTAATCATTTTTCCTTATTTTTGCGTCTTAAAGAGTATAAGGAGAAATGAGTATGAGAAAAATGCTCACATTATTAGTATGCCTAATGGCACTAGCATCGGTATTCATCTCTTGCGCAGCTGAGCAGCAAGCTGGTGATTTGGCAACAGTACGACTTTCCATCAATAGTGAAAGATCCAGAACAATCAATGAAGAAGGAAACAAAGTAGTCAAGTATCGTTTTGAGTTCATAGAAAAGGATAAGGAAGGAATTCAATACTCCTCGGAATTTGAAAGAGGAACTGGCGTTTATACGATGACAGGAATTAAAGCAGGCACTTATAGTATTGTTTCTTATGCTTTAAACTCTGAAGACAACGTTGTAGCTAAAAAAACAGAAGAACACCAAATTAAGAGAGGAACAAACTCCTTTACAGTTATATTCGACTCCTATAGTGAAACGGAAAGTGGAAGTTTAAGCTTTACTATCAAGTGGGACACAAGTGAATATGGTAATGACGAGGTACAAATCACAGGTACAGTTCAGAAATTGACAGGAGAATCTAAGAACATTGATTTCCCTGTAACAACTGCTGGAAATAATGGGAATATATCCCAAACTCTCGCTAATCTTCCTATTGGTTCTTACCAAGTAAGTATTGTAGGTACAGTAGGAAGTAAACCTGTCTTTGGTATTAACGATGTTGTAGTAGTATCACCAAATGCAACAACACAGGTGTCATATACATTTTCGGGAACAACAGCTACTACAAATATCACTGTAATCAATAACCTAGTATTGCCATTGAAAGGCACTATAACACCAAGCCTCACATCAGATAAATGTGGTTTGGTATTGGATTTAAGTATAACAAACCCTGGAATTCCAGAAAGCGTGTACAAGAAAGATGGAACAATAAAAGATGTTATTGTAAAGTTATATGCAGAGGACTATAAATACCAAGAATTCTCGTTTGCCTTTAATCCTACCGGTGTTACAACACTTTCGAGAGATGTTATTCCTCTTTATGGTCCTACATACTATTCAGCAGTATTCTATCTTGATGGTGTACCAGACAGTATGGGTTCAGCAAAGATTAAGATAAACTACAATCCAACTGATAAGACAATGACAGTCATTCCAATCAGCGAATAGTCTTCAACTACATAATGTAGAATAAGCTTTGGGCCTCAGCTTATACCTGAGGTCTATTTATAAGCTCATATCTGTATCTACGAAGTAGGCTCTTAGCCTCAACAATCTTTGTCTTCATATTTTCGTCAAGGTTCTTTAATGATTCTTCATTAATAAACCAAGATAGATCCAAGACACCGTCTTTTAAACCAAGAGCAACACTCTCTCCACCTTTAGCTCCTTCTTTTATTTTTCCTATTACCAATGAAACAGCTTTCTTTATATCTTTCTTTACAGAGAGGATAACAGTGCTGTCTGTAGCATAATAGTCGTCACCGACTATTACATACCTACCCCACTCTCTTGCTTTATCTATTAAAGCATTTGTTTTGTTTCCAATTAGAGTAAAAACAATATCAGCGCCGCTACTATAGAGAACGTCTGCAATAACATTTAATGTCTCGTCATCGGTATTTTCTTCGATATAGTACACTTCAACATTTCCATTGGGCCCAGCTTCTTTTAAGCCATCAATGAACGCATTGACTCTTTCATCTCCAGAGAAAGCGATAATGCCTACTTTTCTTGTATCTGTCAAAGAATAAGCGCCTATGCCACATAGAAATGATAATGGAGTGTAGTCAAAATAAAACTCTGAATAATTATCAGGGAGAGACTGAGAAGTTGAAATATCTCTTAGAGAAGCAAAACGTTTTTTTGGATACTCATATGAGAGATTTTTCACTATTTCACTACTCTCTCCATAAGATAATATGGCGTCATAGTTACTGGAGATTGCACTTAAGACCAAAGCTTCTCTTTCAGAGTTATTATTTATTCTCAACACATCGACTTGAAGATATGGGTAATACTCTTTAACGGCTATATTTGCACCATCCAAAACAATGTCAGAATAATTTCTATCAGTAATAAAGGCAAAGTGACTTCTATCTTGAAATAGTGATACTTCCCCCGATCCTTGAGAGAAAAGAAGAGAACAACTCAATACTAATAGAACAAAAACAAGACTCTTTTTCATTTATTCCCCTTTCATTTAGTATAGCAGAGTCTTACAAATAGAAAAGCCACCGATACTATGACCAGTGGCGTCTTAATTAAAGCATGATTACTTTTTCTTATGTCTCATTGCTCTGAGCTTTTTCTTTCTCTTGTGAGTTGCAATCTTATGCTTCTTTCTCTTTCTTCCGCAAGGCATGCTTGGGTCTCCTTATTCCAATTGGATTTTGTAATTACCGCTCTATTATGGAGAATTGACTACTGATAGTCAATACCCCATATTAGCCAACATTTCCATTGACGTACTTATGTACTCTAGGATAGACACCATCTTTACCGATTTTCTTTCCATCGATTGTTACATATCCGTCAATTGTCTTCATAGGAAGAGCGAAGAAGTGATCAGCCTTAAGATAAGTTGTAATCTTCTCTGTCTCCCCCTGTCCTTCATATTCCAATACTGTTCCGACAGGAAGCTCATCAGCAAAGATAAGCTCACAAGTTGAGTGTGTCTCATCTCCCTCTTCAGATGCAGCAAGAAGCATACCATAGCTCTTAACGCCTCTGAAGTTAGCTGGCTTAAGGTTAGAGACAAGAACGATGTTTCTTCCCATAAGCTCTTCCTTCTTATAGTAAGGAACGATAGAAGAAACAATCTGTCTTGGCTCTTCTTCACCACAATCAAGCTTAAGAATATAAAGCTTATCACCTTCCGGGTGCTTCTCGCACTCAATAATCTTTGAGACCTTAAGTATTACTTTTTCAGCCCAATTCTCCAACAGTGACTTTGATTCGTCCATTTTTCCTTCATCCTTATTTTTCTTTTCTTTCTTTTCTTTCTTAGCTGGCTCTTCAGCCTTCTTCTCTTCTCTCTCGCTCTGGCTGCCTGAGTATCTTTCTCTCAGTTCATCTACTCTCTTGTCTTCAAGCTTTTCAAAGAGAAGTGAGATTTCTCCAATCTTCAATTCTCCAGTAAATGTTCCACAATCATTCCATGTAGAAGATGATGAAGAAACGAAGGCAAGAATCTTATCTCCGGTAGACGGCATATATGGAGTGACCATAACACCAAGATCTCTGATGAGATAAACAAGAGTTCTCAATATTGCCTTTGCTTTCTCTGGGTCCTCGTTTCTAAGTTTCCAAGGCTCTGATGACTGGAATGCCTTGTTACCGATGTCACTGAGAGCAAATATAGCTCTGAGAGCATCTCTCTCATCGGCTCTCTCCAAGCTATCAGTAATCTCTTTCTCTTTCTCGATAATCTGAGCCTTCAACTCTTCGTCCAAAGCTCCCTCACCAAGGTTGCCGTCATAGAATCTCTTAACGAAAGTAAGGGTTCTATTTACAAGGTTAGAGAGGTTTCCAATAAGTTCCTTATTTATCTTCTCCTGGAAATCTTTCCAAGTGAAAGTGAAGTCCTGCTTCTCCGGTCTATTGTAGAACATATAGAATCTCCAGACATCTGCAGGGATTCCTGTCTCCTGTACATCATTTCCAAAGATTCCGATTCCTCTGGACTTACTGAACTTTCCACCTTCATAGTTCAAGTACTCGGTTGAAGACATATGGTGGAGCATAGTCCACTTCTCACCGGTGGCTAGAAGAGAAG
This sequence comes from Spirochaetales bacterium, assembly GCA_022771185.1. GTDB lineage: Bacteria > Spirochaetota > Spirochaetia > Sphaerochaetales > Sphaerochaetaceae > Ornithospirochaeta. The sequence goes on from JALFCJ010000002.1 coordinate 12,524, forward strand.
AAGGGAAAATGACAGTATGGAAAGGAATATTGTCTTTTCCGATGAACTGAAACAGTTCAGTATTCTCAGGGTCTCTCCACCAATACTCCCAATTATCTGTAGCATTAGCGGTAATTGAGATATATCCGATAGGAGCATCGAACCAAACATAGAAGACTTTATCTTCAAAACCTTCTTTTGGAACAGGAATACCCCACTTAAGGTCACGAGTAATACATCTCTCCTGTAAGCCGTCTCTAATCCAAGAGTTTGTGATCTGGATGGCGTTCTTTGCCCAGAATCCCTCTACAGAAGCCTTGTCCATCCATTTCTGCAAAAGTGGCAAAGCCTTTGGCAGGTTGATATATAAGTGCTTGGTCTTCTTTATTACAGGAGTGTGTCCACAGACAGAGCACTTTGGATCGATTAACTCTGTAGGATCCAATAGTGTTCCACACTTATCACACTGGTCGCCGCGGGCTCCAGTGTCACCGCAGTGAGGACAAGTACCTGTGACATATCTATCAGCCAAGAATCTCTTACATTCAGGGCAATAAAGCTGCTCAGACTCCTTCTCGCTGATATATCCGTTCTTATCTACTTCGTTGAAGATATGCTGGACAATCTCAGTCTGCTTTGGAGTGCTTGTGCGTCCAAAATAGTCGAAGCTGATATTAAACCACTTATAGATGTCGCGATGAATGGCATGGTAGTGGTCGCAAAGCTCACGTGGAGTAACACCCTCCTGAAGAGCTCTTGTCTCACTGGCTGTGCCGTATTCATCTGTTCCACAGATATAAAGAGTCTCATATCCTTTTAAGCGACAGAAACGTGCAAATACATCTGCACTCAATACCTGAGTAAGGTTACCCAGATGTGGAATATTGTTTACATATGGTAAAGCTGATGTGATTAATCTTTTTTTCATACGAGGAATAATTATAGATAATCATTGACGAAATTGAAAGACTAGAAGATAACTTGTACATGATAAAAGAACTTACTTATAAAGAAACGGAGAAATTCATTCCGTTATTGGAGAAAAATCCAAGTCTAAACCTTTTTTTCCTTAACAACATAAAGCTCTTGAAGTTTGGTACAGACTATAAAGTTTTCCATACACCGGGATTATTGATGATGCATTCCAAGTTCTTGAATATCATTCTATTCAGATATGATGACTACGACGTAAATGAAGTTTCCCATTTTATAGAAGAAAAGAAGCCTATTTCTATTAATGGGCCAAAAGAAGCTTTATCCCCACTAGAGGGAATGCTACAGGGGAATTGGGAAGTAAAGTATCCACCGATGATGAGTGTAACAAAAGAAGATTTTAAAAAATGTGTCTCCCGTAGTGATAACCTTTCATTTCTTCTGACATATGAAGACTTTCTTGAAGTGGCTGAACTCTATTCAAAGGATGAAGACTTCTCTTCAGGCTTTGAAACAGAAGAGAAGAAAGAAAATTGGGCTGCAAATATGGAAGAAGAGATGGAGTATCCTCATGCCGCCTGTGGCTATAGAGTAAAACATAGACTTATAGGAGCCGCATATCTCGCTGCCGCCACAAAAGAAAGCGCAATGGTAGTAGGCGTACTGGTAGATAAAGACTGGAGAGGCGGAGGAATAGGCACCGAGATAGCACAGGAGATAACGGATATAGCCCTAAACGACCACTTGATAAAAAGGCTCTGTCTATTTCCTTCCGGAGATATTTCAAAGCACATCTATACAAAGCTCGGTTACAAAGAAGTGGGTGAATATGCTTTCTTCAAGAATAAAAACATATCGACTAACTGATAAGCTTTAATAAAGTATACTCCTTGTACTTATTTATCCCTTCAATAAAACCACGAATTTGAAAAGGTTTACTTCCAGTTGTCCTATGTTATTATTAAATTACAAGGTATAATATTCAAAGATTCAAAAGGGAGACGACAACATGAAGAGACTCTTTGTTTTTTTTCTTGCTGTCCTTATTTGTTTGAGTTCTCTTTTCTCTAAAGGTGTATACGAAAAAGCATATGATGAGTTCTGGGAAATACTTGATGATTATTATCCACAAACAAAAGTAGCAGAGAAAGCAGGTCTCGACTTGGACTCTATAAAGAAAGAAGGAAGAGAACAAGTAAAGAATATCAAGAGAGATGAAGAGCTAGCATTAATTCTACGCGGTATTGCTAATAAGTTTGCACCTTTCGATTATATAGATATAAATATCCAAACGACAACAAATAGTGGCATAGAAAATCCAGAAAAGGGTCAATACACACCCAACTATCAATATATCCCTTCCCTAAAGACAGTAGTATTTTCCATCAATTCTCTTTCCTTTAACGACAAATATATAGAGAGTGCACTAGAAGAAATAGAGGATGTAGAGCATATCGTTTTTGATCTCACCACATGTAACACTATGACTAACAATCTTGACCCTATCCTCTCACCTTTCGGTGGTGACTGGACCTACAACTATACTGGATACTTTAAGAATAAAGATATATGGAAGCTTTTTCCTGAAGAGGATATAAAAAAGACAGAAAAAAAGAGCAAGGCCTATGAGTATGGCTTAAAGTATTGTACAGAAAGAACTGTCTCTTTCGAATATGGGGACGGGAGAATAGAGGGAAAGGCAAAGGACGCAAAGCGTTGGATATTGGTTGGAGACCTTACCGCTTTTGGTGCTGATTACCTCTCGTCTTTTGCAAAAGCTACAGGCTGGGCTACTGTGGTGGGAAATCCTACATCTGGCAATGGTACTGGACTACCAATGTTAAGTGTTTCTATACCAAAGACAAACATCATTGTTTCTTTCAACCCTATAGTCTTGGATAATGGAAAGGGAGAATTAAAGACAATGAGCGGAAATGTGCCAGACGAAACCGCTCAAAGGGGAAAGACAGCACTTAATGTGTGTATTTCTTTGATTGAAACTCTTATGGAAAATCAGGTCTTGTAGATAATTGAGATATAAAGCCTTTTATTATCTAGTCTTACTTTTAGTTCTCCTCCCATCTCCTGGAGTATCTCATTCGATATAGATAGCCCTATTCCACTGGAAGCTTTAGCATCGCTTATAGTGTAATAGCGATCTAATAGCTTATTAGCCTCCACGCTATCCATATTAGGGGCATAGTTCGAAAAGGTTATATTACCTTTTTCATCCATCTGGACATTAAACTCGCCTTCTCCATACTTCAGCGCATTGGATATTATATTGCTATAGACTCTATATAGAGCCTTTGAGTCAGCTTTTAAGATCACTTTATCATTTGGTGTAATGATAGATGGAGTCATACCTTTCTTTTTGAATTCGTTATAGAATGACACTAAAGCTTCTTCCAGGACGCTTTTTGCGTCTATATCAAAGAGGCTCAACACTCCCCTGCTCTTCATAGAAAGAGAAAGGAAAAGCTCATCTGTCATTTCCTTCATGTACCGTGTTCTCCCCTTAATTATTTCAAGGCACTTCTTACCCTCCTCGCTTAAGTCTTCTTCCTCCAATAATTCCACATAACCTTTTATTACAGTCAGGGGTGTGCGGAT
>JALFCJ010000005.1 GCA_022771185.1 Spirochaetales bacterium
ATTTGCTAAGTTTCTGAGTTTTTATCTTCAACTCAACGCAGACAGGGACCTGAGATTTTCTTCTATCTCTGGTCTGTTTTAGAGTTGTCTTTATGGCTTTATTCTTTACCTGTCTGTCCATGATTTATTATAGCATTTATAACGATTTATAACAATTGAGGCATTCATTTTTTCAGCCTTACATCCTCCACCTTCAAAGGTGGAAGCTTTACGGCTGTTTTTCTGTAAAAGATAAAAATGGCAATAGCGTCTTGATATTTATCGGCTACGAAGTGGAACACTCATTGAAGGTAGCTTTTGACTTTGATATGTAGAAGCTTTCTGAAGTGTTGAGTGTTATATCCACATCTAAAGCAAAGCCTAAAGTCGATATTGCCTTTACGCTGAAAGACGATAGTGAGATAAAAGAAGAAGTGCTAAGAAATGCTTCAAACAATGCTCGAAAGAAAGCTGAAATACTAGCAAGTACATCTGGCGTGAAACTTGGTAAGCTCATAAGCATAGACTATAGCTGGAAAGATATTGAGCTATATTCAGATACAAATTATTGCGACTCCAAGCCTATAAGTAAGATGTCAAGTATAGATATAGAGCCGAAAGATATAAAGATAGAAGGCAGTGTTACTTTTATATGGGAAATAGAGGATGAGCACTCATCCTATGATTTATAAAGTATCAGTGTTATTAGATTCTTCTTCCTCTGTTTCAGGGGAGGAAGGTTCTTCTTTAGGTTTAAGGGTAGAGTAGAGGAGGGCATAGAATTCGCTGTCGTAAGATAAATACTCGATGGCACTTAGATTTTTGCCGTCGTATAGAAGAATAGCTTTTGCTTCTTCTGTTGCTTTTTCTTTGTATCCTAAAGAGTCGTATAAAGATACCAGCCTTGCTCTTGCATCAAGGTTTCCAGGATTTTTTTCTCTTACGCTTTCAAGTGCTTCTTTCTCTTTTTCTTCTTGTTGAGTGTTTCTATATATAAGAGATTTTAAGTATAGAAAACGAATATTATGAGGATAAAGAGATATGCCTTTCTCTACTTCTGTGAGAGCTTTATCATATTCATTCGCTTCAAATAGAGAATAAACATAATTCCACCTTACTCTCTCGTCTTCATTTTGAGAGAGAAAAGTGGAATATACTTCCGCAGCCTCCATTCCTTTTAATCCCTCAGCACTGGATAGAGTAGAATAATCTTTCTCTGTCTGACAGGATGAGAAGATAATGGAGACGAGAATAATGACGATACTAATTGAGTACAGTCTTTTCAATTTCGATTACCTGATCTCTATAAAGGTTGACGATGTTTGAACCATAGTCTGCAATTAGCTGAATCATATTTCTTGGCTCTGGTCCCTTGTCGACACCGTTGAGTCTGTCTCCGGCGTCTCCAAGACCTGGAAGAATATAAGCCTGTTCGTTGAGAATAGGATCCATCCAAAGAGTATAGACTTCAGCTTCAGGAATAGCTCTAGTAATTCTTAGAGCACCCTTAAGAGCAGATATTACGTTGATGAACTTTATTGACCTTGGCTTTACACCATTCTCTTTGAGGTACTTTACGATAGTGACAAGAGAACCGCCTGTGGCGTTCATCGGGTCAGCGAATATCAAATCTTTTCCGTTAAGGGATTCCAGATTAAAGAAGGATCTATCCAAATCCAGAACATAATCCATGTTGTATTCTTTCTTGCTTTCATCTCTCTTGATCTTAAAGAGTGCAAAAGGTGTGATAGTGTCATCTGAAGAGTAGTCCTGGAACTCCTTGCTGATGATCATTGAAGGAAGAAGAGCACCACGAAGCATGACACACATTACACTTGAATGAGCCAGTTCATCTACATCTGGAATCTTATGGACAGCGTAGTTTCTGACAGGGTTGGTAACAGGCGTCATTTGAATCATGGCTCTTTTGTTATTCAGATTCTTGTCTGCAAAAGAGTGTGCGAACATCAATTCATATGCTCTCTGGATATAATACAAGAACTCTTCGTGTCCTGTTTCAGGGTTTCTCAATTTTGCAATGATTCTACTTGCTTCCCCGTGTTGTTCCCTTGGTGTCTCGAAAGAGTAGACGTGAATTCTATCGTTATTTGAGCAGATTTCTTTAAGCTTTGCACCGATTTCAGCGGCAGAGTCGCTTAAATCGTCTTTTGCTTTTTTATCTGAGGAATCATTGTCTATTCTTGAGCAGGCATCGAGGCTCTTATCATAAAGAGCGTGTACAGCTTGGATGTTACTCTTGTCTTCTTCTGTAAGAAAGCCGTCTAAATCTTCGGCATGAAGGATGATTTTGTTCATACTGGTCTCCTTACTTTATACTATAGTGCCAAGTGCCCTTACTCCTCAATTAGTAATAATGGTAAAGAGAGGCAAAAAGTTAAAAAGAGAATGTGATAAAAAAGGGTAGTCATTACTTTTTGTTATATTTGAACTCTTTTTTATTATGAATGGACTTTAACGAAAAAAATGATTTTGTTAGAATAAAAGAAAGAGGTATAGCATGAATCTAGTATTTCTTGGCCCTCCGGGAGCAGGTAAGGGCACAATAGCAGCTGTTGCGAAGAACGCATTGGGTGTTCCTCACATCTCTACTGGAGATTTATTCAGAGAGAATATAAAGAATGAAACTGAGCTTGGAAAAGAGGTAAAGGCTATTCTTGCTTCTGGTGGTCTCGTTCCAGATTCCGTCACTATAAAAATGGTTGAAGAAAGACTAAGTAGACGTGACTGTGAGAAGGGATATATCCTTGATGGATTTCCTCGCACTATTCCTCAGGCTGAAGCTCTTTCAAAGATGAGCAAGGTTGACGGCGTCATCAACTTCGTATTAAGCGAAGAAGAGATTATCAAGCGTCTCAGTGGCAGAAGAATGTGTAAGAGCACAGGTCGCACATATCATATCATTTTCAACCCTCCTAAGGTTGAAGGCATTGATGATGAGACAGGTGAAGAGCTTATTCAGAGAGACGACGATAAGCCGGAGGCAATCAAGCATCGCTTGGAAGTATATAACGAATCTACGGCACCTCTTATCGACTACTATAAGAAGGAAGGTGTTGTCCTCGACCTTATCTGTACTAATGATCCTAAAGAGACAGAAGAGAATTTCTTTAAGCTTATCAAAAAATAAGGTTATGCGATTAACCTATGACAAAAATCACCCTGGGCTGTAATATAGTTCGGGGTGATTTATATGAATGACATTAAAGCTTTTTCTATAGTAAGTTCTGAATTCGTTTCTCCTCTTTTCCCATCCAAGGGAGAGGATGTAAAACTCTCTGTCGCTTTTTCCAGCGCTCCTGACGCTGTGTTTATTAAATACGATACAGATATGGGCCTTGTCTTCATGAAAGAGATGGAAAAGGATGGAAAAGTAAACGGGGCTGTGAAATTCTCTCAAACTGTACCTGTGACTACAGACGGAGAGAAGTTCAGATGGTTCTTCGTATTCTTCAAAGATAATAAAAGCTACTATGTAGGTAAGAAGGGAATAACGAGATATACACCTGGCCAAAGCGACCGTTTCTCCATTATTCCTTCTCTGGAAGCTCCAGAATGGGTTGCCTCCTCTACTTGTTATCAGATATTCCCTGATAGATTCTGTAACGGAGACCCAAGGATTGGCGCAAAAGAAGGGGAGTATGAGTTTGACGGGGGCTCTGTCACTACTCCAAAGTGGACAGATGAACCAAAAGATTGGAATGAGAGTAGATGCTGTGACTTCTACAACGGAGACTTAAAAGGCATCGAGGAAAAAGCAGATTATTTATCTGATCTTGGTATCACGGCTGTTTATCTTAACCCTATATTCTCATCTAAAAGCGTACATAGATATGATACTGTAGATTTCTCCCATATAGATGAGAAGCTTGGCGGAGACGAAGCTCTTGTGAGAATGGTGGAGACTCTACATAAAAAGGGAATCAGAGTAATCCTCGATATATCTATCAATCATACAGGTCTTGATGCCATCTGGCTTAAGAAGGCAAGAGAAGACAAGAATAGCGATGAGCATGACTTTTATTACTTCAACGAGGATGGATCTGTCGCCTGTTGGCAGGACGTGAAGACTCTCCCTCAACTTAGGTATTCTTCCTCTCTATTACGAAACTATATGTTTAGAAATGACGATTCCATCATGAAAAAGTTCCTGCTCCCTCCTTTCGATATCGATGCATGGAGACTGGATGTTGCCCCGGAAGTTGGAAGAAGAGGAGAGGACCAGCTTTGTAAAGATGTATGGAGAGAAGTAAGAACAGAGATGCACAAAGTAAAGAAGGATGTGTACCTAGTAGGGGAAGACTGGGATGATACTGCACCATATATGGATGGTGATATCTGGGATGGAACTATGAACTACTATGGAGCTGGCCGCCCTCTTAGAAGCTGGATGGGGCAGAGAGACAGGTTCTTGTCTGAAGGGACAGGTCACAGTGCTGGAGAAGAAGAACCTTGGAACGGAGAGGAGGAGAGCGAGGGACTGATGGAAGCTTTGAACTCTGTCTCCGATCAGAATGTGTTCTTCCAGATGAATCTTTTCGATTCCCACGATACCCCGAGACTTCATAATGACAAAGCTATCTTTGATAGAGATATCTACAAAGGGGTTGTAATGGCTTTATATATGCTTCCTGGTATGCCAAATCTCTACTATGGAGACGAAGTGCTGCTTGAAGGAAAACTTGGAAGTAATGAAGGTGCAAGATATCCGATGGAATGGAGAGACGAATATCAGGATAAAGATATGCTTTCCTTCTATAGCGCAATGGGAGAGGCAAGAAAAGAAGAGTGGCTTGGTTTCTCTTCTTATTCTGTTATGCCTCTGGACGAGAAAGCCTTTGCCATTCTCAGGTTTGTTGAAGGAAAAGCTTTGGTAAGTGTCATTAATAGAGGTGATAGTAGAGAAGTGTCTCTCCCTCAATTCCTTCTTCCTTCCAAGAAAATAAGTGTGGTTGTGGGAGATGGAAAAGTTACAAGAGAGTGTGATTCATTTAGAATTATACTTAAAGATAAAGAAAGCCTATTGATAAGACTTGAAAACTAAATTGTTTACTTCGATTCTCTGTGCAATAATTGAAGTGGAGGAATTTATGAAAAGAATAGTCCTTATATTGGTATGTTTATTGTCACTATCAATGGTTTTCGCTGCATTCGACAAGAATGAAAGTGACAGACTTTTTTATGTAGAGAATGATTATGAAGCTGATTTCGCATATTTGTCAGAGGCGCTGAAAAGTGCCACAGACAGTAGTGAGAAGGCTGAAATACTTTGGAGAATGAGCCGCACAAGACTTACTCTTACTGATGAAAACAAAGAGCGTATGACAGAAGCTGAGAGACTTGCAGGCTATGGAGACTACGGCTCAGACGATAAGCCAAAGAGCGGCGATACTTCATCTGCATTCTACTATGCCTATGAATCTCTCAAATGTGCCGAGACTCCAAATGGATACCATTGGAAGGCAAGTGCAGTAGGCAGGGCAGGACAGGAGCATGGAGCTTTGAACAGCCTTGGAAAAGCAGATCCTATGAGAAAGCTTGAAACAAAGGCTCTTGAAGGTTTCTCTTCATTTCCATTGGAGACAGACAGCTGGTATGTACTAGCAATCCTATATCGTTCACTTCCTGGAAAACCAATTAGTTTCGGTAATGACAACTTTGCCATCTCTTATATGAGAAAGTGTCTTATGACACAGGATATGGAGAGGACAAACGGAACTAACTACCTGGAACTAGCAGAAGAGCTATATAAGAGAGATTGGGATGCAAAGAAAAGAGCCAAAGAGTTCCAGTCAATGTTGAAAAACTGGGATAAGAACCAGAGCAAGGGATGTACAGAGTATAACAAATACTATGAAGGATATCTCTCTCAGCAAGGTTCCCCTTTTTGGGTTGCCGCAGACCTATCAAGCATTTCAGATAGACAAGAAGCAATTGCACTCCTGCAGTACGGTATATCAATAATCGATTGGAAATATCCTCAAGTAAAGGGAGATTTGAGAAAAGCAAAACTAGAGAAAGAGAAAGCAAAGCTTGAAGCTAAGCTGAAAGAATGGACTTGATCCAAAGTAGAACGTGGCCACCTGGGAGACTGGGTGGTCTCTTTTTTTTGCTTCAAATTAGTACCAATAGGACAAAAAGGGTGAAACGATATAGGTTTTTAGAGGAAATTACATAAAAAATGTTGAAAAGTGGGATAAAGTGGGATAAAGTGTCATACAAGGATGGGTGATAACCCAACCTCGAGGTATAGGATGCATCTTTTGACAGGTATGTACACAGCAAGGGTTGATGAAAAAGGTCGCCTTTCTTTGCCTTCACGTCTGAGAGCTGCTCTATCCTCAGAGGAAGTTGTTGTTCTTCCGGGGCTTGATGGAAATCATCTGATGCTGATGACTCCCGACTACTTTGAAAATCAGTTTTGTGTCCAAATAATTTCTACTCCTTTGGCACTTATGGACAAAGAAAAAAGGCAGTTGATGAGAAAAATAATATCCCCCGCACAGTATCTGGATGTGGACAGCGCCGGAAGAATCAACATCCCCCAGTCTCAAAGAGAGAGTGTAGGAATCGGTAATAAAAGCGAATGCCTGTTGATGGGAACCGGATATGCAGTTGAAATCTGGAACCCTGAAGTCTTTGCAAAAGAAGATGAAGACTGTACTGAGTCTGTTTCAGACTTGGCTCAGAAAATATATGAAGAGGAGAAGAACTGATGGAGTTCCTTCATTATCCTGTAATGCATCAAGAAGTTTTGGATAATCTCACTATCCCTCAGGATAGGGATGCTGTGATGATTGATTGCACCACAGGAGAAGGTGGGCACACAAAGCTCTTCTTGGACAAATATCCTAACTTGAAGGTAATTGGAATTGATAGAGATAAAGAGATTCAGAAGAAAGCTATAGAGAGATTTAAGGATTATGGAGATAGATTTACTCCTGTCAATTCTTGGTTCAACGATTATCTCTCTCAGAGGGAAAGCGAGAGCGCAGATGCGATTCTCTTTGATCTTGGAATTTCTATTTTCCACTATGAAGAGTCTATGAGAGGTTTTTCTTTCAGAAAAGAAGAAAAGCTTGATATGAGACTTGACGAAAGTCAGAGCCTAAGCGCTGAGACTATTGTGAATGAGTATCCGGAAGAAGCGTTGAGCGATGTCATCTACAAGTATGGCGAAGAAAGGTACTCAAGAAGAATAGCAAGGACAATAGTCGAGAAGAGAAGAGAAAAGAGAATTGAGACTTCTAAAGAGCTGGCAGATATTATTTATGGCTGTGTTCCTCGTGAATATAGATATGGCCGCATTCATCCTGCTACAAGAACATTCCAGGCTTTGAGAATCGAAGTGAATAAGGAACTTGATAGAATAAGTCCTGCTCTCGAGAATGCTTTGAGAGTCTTAAACAAGGGTGGAAGAGTAGCTGTAATTACCTTTCATTCATTGGAAGATAGAATTGTAAAGTGGTATTTCAAAGATCGATATGAAAAATATGGAGACATATCGATTCTGACAAAGAAGCCGATAGTTCCTACAGACAAAGAGTGTGATGATAATCCACCTTCAAGATCTGCAAAACTACGTATAGTGGAGAAAAAATAAAATGAAGTACAGGGAAAATGTTAGACATGAACTAGATCGCAGAGCCAAGGTCATCATAATCCTTGGAATCGTAGTAAGCTTTCTTGTGATAATGGTTCCTCTCTGGCAGAAAGGTTCAGCAGCCACTATCTCAATGAAGATGATGAAAGCTGAAGAGAGACTTGATAGGCTTGAGAAGGAGGAAAGAGTCCTTCTATCATCGTTAAGTACAGTTGAAGACAACACCATAAGGGAAGAAGTTGCCCTTGCAATGGCTGACTTTTAGTCCAAAAAGGGAGACAAAGACTCCCGCTTTATCTAAACTTAAGATATGAAAGAGCAGAGCATCAGTTATTATGACGACTATGTAGACGACGAATATGTTGTGAAAGAAGGGGAGGGCTTCTTCTCTCCTTTCACTTTTTTATGCTCTGTTTTGGTTTTATCCCTATTTGGCTTTATTGCCCTTTTGTCCAGCACCATGGACAAAGCTATTATGGAGGGAGTCCCATTCTATAGTTACTTGGGAAAAGAGTTATTGGGAGCAGCGTTAGGTCTGGGATTGGGTATCCTTACGTATATTGTTCCGGATAATGTCCTCAATAAGCTACACTTTGTAACGTGCCCAATTTCCATTGTTCTATTAACTTTATCTAAATTTGTTCAAGAATTGAGTTTTCTTTCTTTTTCAGGTGGGGTCTTTTCATTAATTACACTTTTTTATTTTATTGCTTGGAGCGTTCCGTTTGTAATGGAAAAAGAGAGAAAGGGCTTTCCTCTTCTGGCTATAATTCCATTTTTTATTCTTTATCTGTCATTCATCGGTTATACTGCAGGATTGGGTTGGTATGTCGTGGGTCTTGTGATTATTATTGCAGCAACATCCCAGTTTGAAGCAGGAAAGGGATCTCTCTTTTTCTTTTTTCTTACAGGGCTTGTAATACTTGTTCTGCTCTCCATTATCCCCAGTGTATTCAATGGTATTTCTTCCTCAATTCTCCCTGTAAATGACATGTCTTTATATAACAAGGATCTTCTTGTTTCTAGAATGGCTATAATAGACGGAGGTATGTCGGGCTCTGGACTGGGACAGGGCTTATATAAGCTTGAAGCTTTTGAGACCCCTCACAAAGAGTTTATCTTCGCAACAATATTTGAAGAGACTGGTCTTATTGGTCTCAGCCTTATTCTTGTTCCTTCAATTATTATATTGATCGTAGGCATAAGGACAGCCAACAGAGCAAGAAGTAATAAGGAACTTTCAGTTTCTGCAACTGTAATAGGTGGTGTGTCGTTAATAGTATTTGCAGTTTTATTAAATATTCTCCGTGTCATGGGCTTTAATCCATTTGGAGGACTTTGTCTGCCATTCTTCTCATATGACCCGTTAAGCGAAGGTGCTTTCGTTTTTTTAAGTGTAATTCTTTATAGACTTATATATAGAGAGGGAAGACAGAAAGATGACAAGGAGTAGAAAAATCTTTTTTATGTCTTTTTCTCTTATTACTATCGCCTTTCTTATTCTCTCAGCGTCCATTGTAGGACGTTTTACTATTAAGAGCGTCGAAGTAAAAGAAATACCTGAGACGTGGAATATTATGTCACTGTTATTGAGAGAGAAAGGTAGAAATATGTTGTCTCTTAATAAGAGAGGAATAAAGAAAGAGATAGAGAAGCTGATATACATAGAAAAGGCTGATGTTACAGTTCGAGACAATGTCCTTTCTGTCACTTGCACTCTACCCCGATGTGGTGTGCTGCTATATGATGGAACAAGAACAGCGTTTATCGGAGAGGTAGAAAAAGGAGAGATAGACAGTAAAGATTATATTGCTTTACAGAGTGGATTTCTCACTCTGGAAGTTACTCCTGTGTTGTTTGATATAATATTGGGTTCAAATGATGAAAAATATACATCTTTAATGATGACACTATCTCATGCTTTTGAATCTTCTGGCTTGATAACAAATGCCGAATATGACAATAATAAACCTAGTATATTCTCAGGTTCTTTGACTCTTTACTTAGATAGTGTAGAAGCGGTTCTGCACATTAATGATTTAAGAAAAGTCGATAGACTTGAAGAGTGTCTTCAAATAATCAAAGAGGATTATATTTCCTCTAAAGATAGAATGTTGGAGAGAGCTAAGGAATATGTCCTTGACGACTCTCTCATGGTAGTAAAGAGGTAAGGCTGTGGCTGCAGACAAAACGATAGTAGGATTGGATATAGGTACAAGTTCCACAAGAGTCGCCGTCGGTTCTGTCTCCAGAGACGGACAGCTGGTGATAGAGAGTGTTGTCGAGCGCCCAAGCGAAGGTGTAAAGAACGGCTCTATTGTCAACATTGAACAGACAATGAAGACAATAGGAAGTGTAATAGGTGAAGCTGAAGTCCAGGCAGGTACAGAGATTTCATCTGTCATCATCGGTATCGGAGGAGACCAGATCAAAGGTATAAAGAGTAATGGTGTGGTAGGCATCAACTCCAAAGACCAGGAGATAACCAAAGATGATATCAGGCGCTCCATCGATGTAGCAAGAAATATTCAGCTTCCTCAGAACACCGAGATTCTTCATTCTCTTGTCCAAGATTTCTATGTGGATTCTCGCTCTGGCATCAAGGACCCTGTAGATATGTTGGGGCACAGATTAGATACTAAGATCCTTCTTGTCTTAGGCTCTTCTCCAATAATCCAGAATCAGAAGAAGTGTGTACATAAAACAGGATTACAGGTTCAGAAAGTTGTATTCCAGACTCTTGCAGATGCTGAAGTAGTTCTGTCTCCGGAAGAGAAAGATATGGGAGCCATCGTAATAAACATCGGATCTGGTTCCACAAACTACATTGCATATGCTGGTGGTGCGCCCGTACATGTAGGTGGCATTAATCGTGGAAGTGACCTTGTAACTTCCGATATCGCATACTTGTTTCAGATGCCAAAGGCTGCGGCTGAGTCATTAAAACTTACTGACGGTTCATGCTATAGCCCTGGAATTGATGCTTCCGATATGATGGTCACACCTGCTCTTGGGGGTAAGCCGGCCATCAGAATGCCTAGAAAAGAGTTTGCGAAAGTAATAGAAGCGAGAATGGCAGAAATACTGTTGATGATTCAGCAGGATTTACAAGATAACCAGATTCAAGGACCTTTCGGCGCAGGAATAGTTCTTGTAGGTGGTGGAGCGTTAATGGGAGGAGTGACAGAGTTGGCTGCAGAGATATTCCGTCTCCCTTCCAGAATCGGGTTCCCTGAGGCTATAAGTGGATTGGACAGAACATATATCGATCCAAAATACTCGACGGTCTTGGGTCTATTTAAGAGTGAGGCCAAAAGATATCGTGACAACAACGATATTTCAGGCGTCAAAGAGAAGAAGGGTTTCGGATCTAAAGTCAAGAGCCTCTTTGGTAAGTTATTTTAAGGAGCTGAGATGAGCTTTAATTTATTTGATATTGAAGACACTACTACAGGAGAACAGGCTACACCTACAATAATCAAGGTCGTTGGAGTAGGTGGTGGCGGTGGCAACGCTGTAAACAGAATGATTGCCAATGGTCTGAAAAAAGTATCCTTTGTTGCATTGAATACTGATGTTCAGGCTCTACAGCGCTCTAATGCACAGACAAGAATAGCCATAGGTAAGGAGCTTACAGGAGGACTAGGGGCTGGTGGACAACCAGAAATCGGTGAGAAGGCTGCACAGGAGAGCAAGGACGAGATCAAGAAAGAGCTTGAGAATGCAGATATGGTCTTCATTACGGCAGGTATGGGTGGCGGAACCGGAACAGGAGCTGCTGCTGTAGTTGCTGAAATAGCAAAGAGCTGTAACGCTTTGACAGTTGCTGTTGTAACTACTCCATTTACATTCGAAGGAAAGAAGAAGTTAAGCCTTGCCGAACAGGGTATCGAGAAACTACGTAAGAGTGTAGATACTCTTATTATCATCCCTAACCAGCACTTATTGAATGTTGTTGAGCAGAACACTCCAATAAAGAAAGCTTTCCTTCTTGCGGACTCTGCTCTCTTGCAGGCTGTACAGGGTATCTCAGACCTTATTACTGAGCCAGGTGAAATCAACATCGACTTTGCAGACGTTAAGACTGTAATGAAGGGTAAGGGTGATGCTCTTATCGGACTTGGTTTCGGTGAAGGTACAAATAGAGCTGTCGAAGCAGCAAAGCAGTCTATCAACAACCCTCTCTTGGAGAACGCTTCTATAGAAGGTGCAAAAGCAGTGCTAGTCAATATCGCTGGTGGCGATAACCTTACTCTCCAAGAGTATCAGGATGTAGTTGAGCTTATTACAGCAAATGTCGACGAAGAAGCTCTGATCACTGCAGGACAGTCTTATAACCCTGCTTTGGGAGAGAGAATCAGAGTCACTGTCGTCGCTACAGGCTTTGAGCATCGCTCAGTAAGCACAGGTGCCAACGCTGCAGAGATTTTCGGCACCAAGAATGGAAAACCTGAAGAAGAGAACAACGAAGTTCCACAGTTCAGTAGGCGTCACGAAGAGGTTCCTCAGAAGAAAGAGAACAGCTATGAAAGAGAAAAAGAGGGCAATAAGGATTCTGGTGTAATCAACATAAATCGTTGGACAGACCTTAAGAACCAGCTAAATCTCAGAAGTAGCAACTCTACTGATTATACGACGCCTTCTATTTTGAGAATGAAGAACGATGACGACCAATGAGTATGACCTCACTAGTGTTGACAAAGAACTAATCAGATCTTTTGGAGACACTATCAGTTATTCTTTTCGCCTCTCGGAGAAAACCCGGGAGGTTTATTGTAGGGAAGCCTCCATCTTTCTTACCTTTCTCAATAAGAACAATATTAAGCTGGAGGAAGTGACTCCAACGTTGATTGAGAAGTATGTAATAGAAAGAGAGGATGAAAACGGAATACAGACTAGGACCGCAGGAAAGGTCTTGTCTTCACTACGTACTTTTTTTAAGTTTTTGAAGAATGAAAAAATAGTTGAGTCAAATCCTGCAAAGCTTGTAGAAAAGCCAAAAGATCCGGTGATACTGCCTCATACTATAAGCGAAGATGAGATAGAGGAGCTCTTGGATCAGTTTGACGACGATTTACTTGGGCGCCGTGATTATGCTCTCTTTGAGCTGATATACTCATCAGGCATGCGTATCAGCGAAGCGGTATCTTTGAACGTAAGTTCCTGGAGACGGGGTGAGAAAGCTATAAACGTAATAGGCAAGAGAAACAAAGAGAGAATAGTATTTGTGGGTGATATAGCCTTTGATGCAGTAGAGGATTATTTATGGAATGTTAGGCCGAAGCTCCTTTCAAAGAAGAATCAGAAAGAACAGGCCTTATTTCTCAATAGAAGGGGAGGTAGGCTTACTCGTCAGGCGGCTCACTTACGCTTTCAGGAGTGTACACATACTCTAGGCTTGGATGCGACTATCCACACTCTACGACACTCTTTTGCTTCCCATATGATAAAAAACGGTGCCGATATAAGAAGTGTACAGGAAATGCTGGGGCATAGTGACATAAAAACCACCCAAATCTACACCCAGCTTGATACTTCAACGCTTCTCGAAGCCTATGATAAGTTCTCTCCCTTTGATGATGAAGACTGATTTTTGTTCAAAATAGGGGAAAACTGCGTTTTATTAATATGAAGCGTAAAAAACTGAATGTAGAATCCTTCTCATACTATGGAGCGGAAATAAGATACATTGGAGCTCTTCCTGAAGAGGATACGGTCTTTCTTTCAGGAGGAAAGAACATGGGGAAAGAGGGAATAGTATCGATGTATCGCTCAAGCTTGGAAGCTTCTGCCAATGAATGGAGCGTCTCTTATATTCCCGGACTGCAGTACTCAGAAGCTGTAGAGAGAGGCTTATATGAAAGAGACAAGGGTGCTCTCTTCGCTTTTGTCCCTATGGGCATAAAATGCGCATCTCTTTCCCTTATTTCCCGTTGCCTTGTAACCGGTGGCGGTGTCATATCAACAGTGAATGACGATTCTGTCTTCTCCTTGGAAGCTTTATCATCATGTCGTAGCTTGGCTCACTCTCTCTCAAGAGCTACAATAATAGGTAACGAGAACCTCTCATCTATCCCTTATTCAATATTGAGTGCATTGGATGAAGGAAGAGACGTTGGGGTGCTGGAAAGTGCGCTGAATGGGAAAGGAGTCAGAAACCTGGTGCGGGAGGGAGCTCCAATAGTCAGAAGTTTTTCTGACTTTCTATCTAATCCCCGTTATATCTCTTTTCCATATGTAAAAGGAAAATATGGCATAATGGGGGAGCGTTTCGGACTGATGGATATAGAAAGACATGAAAAATAATGAGTACATAGAAGAATTTTTGATCTATGAAAAAAAGATAAAGGCTCTCAGTGACAATACTGTCAAAGCCTATAACCTTGATTTGGAGATTCTTTTGTCTTTCTCTGGAGAAAGGAAATTGGATTTCCCCTCTTTTACCAACGAAGACGCCAGGGAATTTATGCGTAAACTGGAGAAAGATGGCAGAGCTGAAAGGAGCAGACTCAGAATCCTTACTTGCTGCCATACTTTCTTTACATATCTTGAAAAATCCGGGGAAGTGGACTTTAATCCCTTTGATTCCATCTCTCTTCGCTCAGGCGGTAGGAGACTGCCATCTGTCTTGACAGTAGAGGAGGTAAAAGAACTATTATCTCAAAAAGTGAATAACTTCAAGGATGAGAGGGACCATATACTTTTTCTCTTTCTCTATAACACCGGCTGCAGAATAAGCGAAGCTTTAAGTGTAGACGTAGATGATATCGAGTGGGGTGAGAGAAGAATAAAGATAATGGGAAAGGGCAGCAAGGAAAGATTTGTCTTTCTTTCAAAGAAAGCCCTTTCTGAGATCAAGGAACAATACTTGCCCCAAAGAGAAGCCTATTTGCTGGAAAAAGGGAAAGTAGGGGAAAAAGCATTATTTATCGGAGAGAGGGGAGGAAGGTTGCCGTTTTCTTCTTCTCATATTATCTTCGATGAATATAGGGAAAAACTTGGATGGCAGAAGGATTTCACTCCTCATACTTTGAGGCACTCTTTCGCCACTCATCTTATGGATAAGGGTGCTGACATAAGACTTGTCCAAGAGTTACTTGGGCATGAAAGTATTTCTACTACACAAATATATACTCACGTCTCTAGGGCCAAACTGAAGAAAGTGTATATGGATACGCATCCACATGGTAAAGGAAATAAAAAGAATGACAGGAACGACAATTGTAGCGGTTCGTAAAGGTGGAAAGGTTGCTATCGCAGGTGATGGCCAAGTTACACAGGGTGATACTGTTGTAAAGGGTAATGCACATAAAGTAAGAAGACTCTATGATGACAAGGTCATCATCGGATTTGCAGGCAGTACTGCAGACGCCTTCACTCTCTTTGAACTATTTGAAGGCAAGCTCAAGCAGTTTAACGGAGACCTTACAAGGGCTGCTGTAGAACTGGCAAAGCAGTGGAGAATGGATAAGCAGCTCAGAAACCTTGAGGCAATGATGCTTGCTTCTGATGGAAATAAGATGTTTATGATCAGCGGTGTAGGTGATGTTCTTGAACCGGAAGGGGATGTACTTGCAATTGGAAGCGGTGGAAACTTCGCTCGTGCTGCAGCTACAGCTTACTTGGATGCAAATGTAGACTGGGATGCAGAGACAATTGCAAAGAAGAGCATCAGTATCGCAGCTGATATCTGCATATATACAAATCACTCTATAATTACTGAAGTCAAGGAAGGAAAGTAATGGAGCTTTTAAACGAAAGGACACTAGATAATATGACTCCAAAAGAGATTGTGGAGTCATTGGATAAATATGTAATCGGCCAGAATGATGCAAAGAGAACAATTGCAGTGGCATTACGTAACAGAGTAAGAAGAAAGAAACTGCCAAAAGAGATCAGGGATGAAGTCTCTCCAAAGAATATTCTTATGATCGGAAGCACCGGTGTCGGTAAGACAGAGATTGCAAGAAGAATAGCAAAACTTGCCGATGCACCGTTTATTAAAGTCGAAGCTACTAAATACACGGAAGTGGGATATGTAGGAAGAGACGTTGAGTCAATGGTCAAAGACCTTATGGCTGCCGCTGTTTCAATGGTAAAGGAAGAGATGGCAAAGGCTAGGGAAGGGGAAGTTGACGAGAATGTAGAGTCAAGGCTTCTTGATCTCTTACTCCCTTCTCTTAACGTTAAAGACGACGAGAACGCAAGAGAGACACGAGAAAAGTTCAGAAAGATGCTTCGTGACGGTGTCTTCGATAACAAGGAAGTGGAGATGAGCGTCAGCTCTCCTCGCCCAAACATCAACATCGTCGGCGGTGGAAACATGGAGGATCTTCAGAATGCAATGAACTCCCTCGGTTCCATATTTTCCGGTCAGAGTGGTCAGCACAAGAGAAAGATCACCATTAAGAGAGCCAGAGAAATAATCAAAGAAGAAGAGATGGACAGAGTCGTAGACATCGACAAGGCTGTGGATGAAGCAAAGGATAGAACAGAGCAGATGGGCATCATCTTCATCGATGAAATCGATAAGGTTGCATCTAGAGGCAACACTAGCGGAGCAGATGTCTCCCGTGAAGGTGTCCAGCGTGATATTCTCCCTATTGTGGAAGGAACAAAGGTCAGCACACGTTGGGGTGTAATCGACACTACAAACATCCTCTTTATTGCAGCAGGTGCCTTCTCCCTATCAAAGCCAAGCGACCTTATTCCTGAGCTTCAGGGTAGATTCCCGCTCCATGTAGAACTCCATGACCTCACGGAAAATGATTTCTACAGAATTCTTACTGAGCCTCAGAATGCCATAACAAAGCAGTACAAGGCCCTTCTCTCCACAGAGAATGTGAACATAGAGTACGAAGACGAAGCATTGAAAGAGATTGCCAGAATCGCTGCAGAAGTCAACCAGTCGAATGACAACATCGGAGCAAGAAGACTTCATACTGTCATGGAGAAACTATTGGAAGAGCTAAGCTTCTCAGCCAATGAACTATCTGGACAGACTATCACGATTACTAAGGGATATGTGGATGAAAGACTGAAGAACATTGTAGAGAATCAGGATCTTTCAAGATATATTCTCTAATTTATGTTATCATTGGTTTATGCAGTACATAACCATTGTTGCAGATAGCTATGAAGAAGCGGCGGAAAAAGCAAGAAAAGAGTATGGAGATGCCATACGTATCCATTCCCGCCGCGATTTTACAACCCCAGGTGGTCTCTTTACACGTAAGATGAAAAAGTGTGAGATCACTTGTTATATCTCATCCTCTCCACTGGAAGAAAAGACAGTGGGGCAGAGAGATATGAATGAATTTGAGAAAGAAGCAAAGACTCCAGACCCCCATAAGCTTACAACGCAAGAACGTCTGAATACAGAGATACACCGTGGCACTGAAGAAGGGTACAAGAAGGCTGAAAAGCTTTTGGATGAAAACTATATTTCCGGCCCGTTGAGAGATAAGCTATTGGAAGGACTATCTTGTACAAGCGACGAGTGCTCAAGAATACTCAGCGAGAGAATACTGGAAAACACTAAGATGGATTATGAGGCGCAGATTCATCCTTCCCGTGTTGTAGTATTCCTGGGGCCTACAGGGGCAGGAAAGACTACAACCTTGGCTAAGGTCGCATGGTTATATAAGTCAAGCGGAAAGAAAGTAGGGATCATTACTCTTGATACTTATAGAGTAGGAGCCTATGAGCAGATAGCTGCCTTTGGGGAAGGACTGGGTATTCCTGTAGAGAAAGTCGGAAGAGAAGACCAATTGATGGTCGCTATGGAGAAATTTTCATACTTTGATCTTGTTCTTGTAGATACTATGGGTTTAAGTAGCAAAGATTTGGAGCTTAATCTCAGGCTAAAGGGGCTGGGTTTACAGCTTTCAAGACTTAACACTACTTTTACTCTTATTGTCTCAGCAAGCATGAAAGAAGAAGATATGATGAGACACTATGAGAGATATAAAGACGACTTCTCCATCACATCTATAATCGTAACAAAGCTTGATGAGTCCATTACAATCGGAAACGCACTCTCTTTTGCATACTCAATCAATAAGCCTATTCTCTTCTTCACCGACGGGCAGAAAGTCCCTGAAGACCTGGAGAAGGCGTCTACAGAAGTAATCCTTGGTAACTTAAGAGGTTTCGGCCTTGATATGAGGGCATATAGAGGACAGCTTTGATTATATCTTGCCACTGTTTTTCATGACTTTTTCGATTCTATCCACCAGGTCAAGTATTTGGGGAGAATCAGACCAAAGATAGTAAGAGCCTACTGAAATTCCATCTAACATGCGGGACGGAAGAGTAAGGGCTCTTTCTGTTGTTATGGATGAGGGTGGAGTAATAAACCTAACAAGGTTATTCAATATTTCTTCGTCCACTTTTCCGTCATAAGCCACAATAAAGCCTTTATTTGAGATAATGGCGATATCTTCGTCTATTTCCATCTCTCTTTTAACTTCTTCAAGAATTGCCTGAATCTCAGAATCCAATGTAAGCGTTATTGATGAACCATGGACTGTTGTTTTGCCTATTTCTCCCATAGCCTTCAATGAATCATTGAACATCTCTTCTATTCCTCCGCTTCCCTTTGTTGGAGTAGAAGCGTAGCCTAGAATAGATGATGCGATATCATAAGGGTAGTGCCTTGTCTCTTTTTCTGAGAATTCAATAAATCCAGAGAGTGATTCTTCTTTTATTCTTAAGTTGATCATATCTTTCTGGGGATTAGAAATTGAGGATGAAAGCGGGATGAATGTTTCTCCTCTTTCTAAAAGTGATGCTATCTCTATGGCGTCATAGTCTGAATAATCCGAAAGGAAGGAAGATATCTGCTGGATCTTATCTTTTTCTGCTATGACAGTAAAACCATAGTCTGGAGCCTGAATGGCTAGAATTCTACCGTTTCTATCATAGATAGTCCCTCTGATATTTGTTGTAGATACAATAGGGTCTTTGTATCCCCATGTAACAAGTTCTTCGCTTAAGCATAAAGATATGGCTCCGTAGATTATGAGAGCCGTCAAAGCTAAGGCTAAGAGAATAAGAATGACCCCTCTGGGCTTGTTGCCATTGTCTTCCATATTAAACATAATAGTTTTGAGAGTGGAGTTTTGTCGATAGTGAGTAGAAGCGATTATGATGATATGCCCTCAAATGGGGGAGGAAGAAGAGGAAAAGGCAACAAAGGTCTTACTTTAGGTGTCTTAATCTGTATTCTTGTTGTTTTGATCATTATAGTGGTCAGACTAATCTTTAAGCCGGAAGAGAAATTGGAGGTCTTGCCCCCAAATGCCGTAGTGAAAGAAAACTCTGTCACAAATGAAGTTTCGGATAAATCTGAGACTCCGACTCTTGCCGAAGATAGTGCTGTTGATCTTTCTGATGAGAGTATTGCTATCGTTGATGATGAACCTACTACTTCAAAAGTAGATGAAACACCAAGCTTGGAAATAGATGTGATAGAAAGGGGAGAAGACATAATCACTGATGTAGTATCTCAAACTATGGAGAGTCCAGAAGAAGTTATCGATGACTCTATTGAGACAGAGGGCGTTATAGAGGAATCTGAAGTAAATATACAGGACGAGACGATTATAGAAGAGAATAAGGATGCCCTTTCATCCATCGAAGACGAAGAACCTTTGTTTGATACAATGGACGAGAGTAGTCTTGAAAGTGGTGAAGCAGAAGACTATAGCGAATCATATTCTCAGGTGGAAGAAATAGAAACTGAAAGCGAAATAGTTGTCCCTGATAATTTCGATATCAGTACAGAAGAAATAGAAGACTTGTATATTGAAGAAACACCAAAAGTAGAGCCTATCATCGTTCTTGATAATCCAAGTGAAGAAAAAGTGGAGACTCTTGGCGAGGAACCTGTAATCGATACTGTAGAAGAAGCTAATGAAGAACCAGTAGAGACTATTGAAATAGAAGAGACTATAGACGAGCCGATAGAAGAAGAGCCCTTGAGTTATGATCCATTTATGGAGGAAGATGTGGAGACTTTAAGAAAGGGACTTGGAGATTTATTGTCAAAAATTAACTTTAGTCTTGTTCTTGCTGAAGAAGAACCTGTTATTGAAGAAGAGAAAAAAGAAGAGCTTACGATAGATGAGCCTTTTTCTGAAATAGAGAATGAAAGTGACG
The DNA here is from genome assembly GCA_022771185.1 of Spirochaetales bacterium. Taxonomy (GTDB): domain Bacteria; phylum Spirochaetota; class Spirochaetia; order Sphaerochaetales; family Sphaerochaetaceae; genus Ornithospirochaeta. The sequence continues at coordinate 19,763 of JALFCJ010000005.1, forward strand.
TCGTTGATATTCCTGTACTCTCTGATGAAGGGGAAGAAGTCATCATTGAAGAATCACAAGTAGAGGGTGACGAAGAACTATCAATTGACGATAGTGATGTTGAATTAATAACCGAGGGAGAAGCTGAAACAGAAGAGAGTGAAGAAGTATCTAAGACTTTTGTCATAGAAGAAAAGAGTTCCGATATTATTCCGGGTTCCATAGTAATAGTAGATGGAGAGAGGATTACTCTTCTTTCTACTCCAGGAAAAGCAGTATTGAGCCCTATTGATGGCGTAGTAAGAGAGGCAAAGAAAGTAGAAGGAAAGAAGACTATTTCTATTGAGACAGAGGATGGAGAGGTATGGAGATTTTCTGGTTTCGAGAGAGTAAACGTAAAGATAAATCAGAGTATAAAAGAGGGGGAGGTACTAGGAAGTGTCGGAACATCTTCTGGTTCTTCTATTGATATTTCACTCTTATAATTATGGGAAATATAAAGAATAATTGTATAAAAGATAGAGCTCCCCGAAGGGAGCTTTATCTGTTTAGAAGTTTCTACCGCAGCAGTTCTTGTACTTTTTACCGCTACCACAAGGACAAGGATCATTTCTTCCTACCTTTGGAGTGGCTCGACGTATTGTAGTATTACTTGCCTGGGCCTCGGACGCAACTGCAGTTCCTTTTCTTTCCATCTGAGACAGAGTTGCTGAATCGACATGGTTTTCTTTCAGTTTCTGCTGTTGCCCTCTATCCATAGGTCTAGGACCTTGTATCTGGAATCTGACGAGAATAGCAGCCTTACATACAGCCTCTGTTATTGCTTCCAGCATGGAGTCAAAAGCATCTGAAGCTGTGTTTTTATACTCTACAAGAGGATTCTTCTGTGCGTAACTCATTAGAGAAGCTGCATCTCTCAGTTCGTCAAGCTGATCGAGGTGGTCAATCCATCTCTTATCGATATTCTTCAGGTACATGTACCTTAGATAATCGTTGAAGAACTTTTCTCCTGCAAAGTCACGTTTTTTATCCAGCAGATCTGAAAGCTTTGACTTTAGGACTTCTTTGTCCTTTGTATCTTCTGGTGGGAATTGTACAGAGTATACTCTCTGGAGTCCTTCTCTGAACTTATCTTCATTGCCTTCAGCTTCATCAAAGATGTCGTCTATAAGATCATTATTCTTCTCTTTTACTCTATCTGTAAGATGCTCTTGTGTAAGAATCTCATCTCTCTGCTGGTAAATGAAGTTTCTCTGTTCATTTAGTACGTCATCATACTCAAGGAGTCTCTTTCTGATGGCAAAGTTTCTTTCTTCAACTTTCTTCTGTGCGTTCTCGATGGCGGAATCTAGCATCTTGTGGTGTATCGGCTCCCCTGTATTCATACCAAGCTTGCCAAGCATCTCTTTCATGCCTTCTTTTGCAAATAGGCGCATAAGTGAGTCGTCAAGAGAAACATAGAACTGGCTGACTCCCGGGTCTCCCTGTCTTCCGGCTCTTCCTCTCTGCTGGTTGTCGATTCGTCTTGATTCGTGTCTCTCACTTCCTATGATATATAATCCGCCAAGAGCTTTGACTTCATCTGAGGCCTTCTTCCACAGAGGCATTATCTCTTCCTTTGCTTTTTTCAGTTCTTCCGGAGTTGCCTCAGTCCCCACCTTCTTCATTGCCAGATGGTCAGGTGATCCGCCGAGCTTGATATCTGTTCCTCGTCCTGCCATGTTGGTTGCGATGGTTACTGCGCCCTTTCTTCCAGCTTCGCCTATGATATATGCTTCTCTTTCATGGTTTTTTGCGTTCAGCACTTCATGAGGTATGCCTGCTCTCAAGAGGAGCTTGGAAAGAGCTTCAGACTTTTCAATGCTGGCGGTACCGATCAAAATAGGCTGTCCCTTAGAGTGGATTTCTTTTGTCTTCTCTACAATGGCTTTGAACTTAAACTCTTCATTGTAGAAAGTAAGATCTTCCAAGTCCTTTCTCTGTAGGGGTAGGTGAGTAGGGAGAACCACTACATCAAGGTTATAGATCTGCTTAAACTCCAAGGCCTCTGTATCTGCAGTACCTGTCATACCAGATATCTTATCATACATTCTGAAGAAGTTCTGGAAAGTAATTGTTGCGAAAGTCTTGCTGTCTCCCTTTACTCTTACATTCTCTTTTGCTTCTATTGCCTGATGTAGCCCTTCGCTATACCTTCTGCCTGGCAGGACTCTTCCTGTAAACTCGTCTACTATCTGGATTTCTCCGTCCTTTATTATGTAGTCTACGTCAGCTTTATATAGGTATTCTGCTCTTACAGCCTGAGTTACATAGTGAACCATCTCGAAGTTGGCGTCGTCGTAGAGGGAGACGACAGTATTCCCATTCTCATCTTTTCCAGGAACAAGAATGCCTGTCTTCTTCAGTAGCTCCTCCATCTTTGTCATACCTTGCTTTGTGAAAGTGACGTTCTTGTTCTTTTCGTCGATTTTGAAGTCACCTCTTTCATCGAAGGAGCTATATAACTCTCTGTCCATCTTATCTATCTGTGACAGTTCATAGTATTTACCAGTCTCAGGGTCCTTCTCGCATTCTTTGAAGAATGGAACGATAGACTTTGCTGCTCTTGCCTTTGGTGTGTCGTCTTCTGCTTGGCCGCTGATAATAAGAGGAGTTCTGGCTTCATCGATTAATATTGAGTCGATTTCGTCGATGATGCAGAAGTGATGACGAGGCTGAACCTTACGCTCTATGGACTGCTTCATGTTGTCTCTCAGGTAATCGAAGCCGAATTCATTGTTTGTTCCATATGTGATGTCTGCAGAATAAGCTATTCTTTTTGCTTCATCATCCTGACCTGGAACTATTACACCTACAGTCAATCCCAAAAATCGATAGATCTGTCCCATCCATTCAGCGTCTCTCTTAGCCAGGTAATCGTTGACAGTGACCACATGGACTCCCTTGCCTTCAAGAGCCACCAGATATGCTGCAGGCACGCTGGTAAGTGTCTTTCCTTCACCAGTCTTCATTTCAAGAATAGAACCTTGATATAGAATGGTTGCACCCATAATCTGCTCGTCATAGTGCTTTTCTCCGATACATCTACCTGATGCCTCCCTGACAAGAGCAAATGCTTTTGGGAGGATTTCATCGAGACTCTTACCATTCTTTACTTCTTCTTTCCATTTATTTGTAATCAATGGGAAGTCTTCATCTTTTAGACTTTCAGCCCAACTATATTCTTTCTTCACTGACTCCAAAATTGGTGTCAATCTCTTGATATCTTTCTGCTGCTTGGTTCCTCCAAACAGCTTTGTTAAAAAATTAGCCATGATATAAGAATAACTAATTTTTTTATCAAAGGGTAGAAGTAACCACAAATAGGTTATATTGGTTTCAATAAGTAGGTAGATTCACACTCCCAATTGGGTTAAAATGACACAAGGAGGCATAAATGGATTGGACTCTGGCTATAGGTAGCATAAATTTTGGAATATTTGATCTTGTAACAGTTGCTATTGTGCTTATTTCAGGCATTGCAGGAATCGCATTGGGCTTTTCCAGATCAGCTCTGAAAATGCTTTCATATGTTCTTTCATTTCCTTTGGCTCTTTTATTTGTAGAGCCATTATCAAAATTTATAAGAAAACACATAGAAATGAAGCAGATTTGGGCAAGTCTGTTATCCTACGTCATTCTTTGTCTCTTTATTTTTCTCTTGATAAAGATATTAGGAAACTTATTGGGTATGGCATTCGATACTCTTTCCCTCGGTTGGCTTGACTCTACACTTGGTTTCTTCTTCTGTGGCTTTATTGCCTTTATGCTTGTCTTTATTTTATTGGAATTGGCTTCACTGCAGCATTTTGTTGATCTAACGCCTTTAAAAGAAAACAGTATCATCTATACACAGTTCTTCTGCAGGGTATTCCCTACAATAGACAGAGCACTTAAAGGAGCAATAGTTGCCATTAGATAATCTTTTTCATATTCAGAATAAGACTGCTCAAGATATTCTGAACAGCTACTCCTCGGGACTTCTTCCACAATCATTATTATTCTATGGCCCAAAGAATTCAGGACGTCTCACGGGAGCCATGGATCTCTCTTTCTTTCTTACAGGAAATGAAGATAAGAGAGATTTCCTTCGTTCCAATTCCATCATCTATCTTCCTTCAAGGGAGATGAGCGGAAGAATAAGGACAGCTTTGGAACTCTTTAAGACACAAAGGACCAGAAGTGCCAGATTGTTTCTGATAGAGAGTATCAGACTAGTATTAATGCAATATCACCCTGCGCTCTCCGTCTCTGCAACCAGCACTTCCAGTTCATATTTTTCACTAGCAGGTGAAATAGATGAAGTCCTCTTGAATCTCGAAGACGATAGAGATTACTCAGACAAAGAGTTAAGTGAGATTGTAAAAAGCTTAGAGAGATGTCTGGATCCTCGATTTCTATATTGCGGCAAAAAAAGTCCCAGTGCGGTGACAATAGATCAGATCAGAGCTGTACAAGAGTATTTTTCCCAGCTGGGAGAAGAGAAAGTCGTAATATTTGAGAACGTAGAGGATGCGACTGACGGAGCAAAGAACAGCCTTTTGAAGATGCTGGAGGAGCCGGAGGAGAAAAGTCACATGATTCTTCTTTCCTCCAACCCTCAGAAATTATTGGAGACTATTCTCTCCAGAGTAAGAAAATTCCAGTTTCCACCACTGGGAGAGAAGAAGACGGCAAGTCTTATTAAAGAAAAGTTCGGAGTCTGGGAAGAATATCCTTCCTTCGATTCATTTTTCTTTGAGAAGGGAAGCGGAGAAGAAGCTAGAAAAGAGTTCGATAGAGACTTGGATGCAGTATCAGAGGCATTGATATTATCAAAGCCCTTAGTCGGTGAAAAAGAAGAAGAAATACTTTCTTCATTAGAAAAACTCTCTGCTTGGAGCCACTTTGTTGAAAGTTTGTTATATTTATTGGAAAAGGCTTGGAAAGAGGGAAGGATAAACGGTATCAACGCCAA
>JALFCJ010000014.1 GCA_022771185.1 Spirochaetales bacterium
GGCAGTCTGTTTGATGTTTCAGAGTTGGATGATTCTATAAAAGTAGAAAAAGAAAAGAAGACTTATAACACAAGAAAAAAGGAAGAGACAGACGATAATCTCTTTCTTCCTGGACTATTTGATGTAGAAGAAGATAAGACAATCTATGTTGAAAGTATTCCTGTCCTTCCAACCCGATCTCTTACGTTTCTTAAAAGCCATAACATTGTGACAGTCAAAGATCTATTGGACTTCGACATGGAAGGGGGACACACTTTAATAGAGGAAAGCGGTAAAATAACATCAAAGTCAATCTTCAAAATAATAGATGATTATAAAGAGGGGACACTGGTATATGATGAAGAATATATACCTCAGAATGATTTTCCTAAGACTGGAATCAAGGTAAATGAAGCTCTACCTTCTCCCTCTCTTCTTTCCTATTCTCTTTCTTATAAAAGTATAAACATACTGTTCTCAATCGGTATTTACACAATATGCTCATTTGTTGCTTTTGTAAGGAGTTATAAACTAGATACAATTCCAAACATCGGCGATAAAACTATCAATGAAATGAAGGTTTTATATAACAGAGAGAAAGATAAATGGAAAAACGGTAAGTGTGAAATAATAGAGCTTCAAGAAGATGTTTATACAGTTCCTTCTCCGCTTTCATTTGTCCCTACTTGCAAGATAGACAGAAGTGAAAGACTCATGTTTTCTTTTCCGAAGGGATTATTGAAGAAACTGAAAAGAGTAAATGTTACGACTCTCAATTCTCTAAAAGAGTACTTATCTTCATTTAACATCTTTGATGTCCCTGATATATCAAGACAAGACATAGAGATCATATCTGAATACTTGATCTCGAGAAATAATCCATCTCTTTCTATCGATACCTTAGATAAGAACTACAAAGCCATAGAGTCTATTATTGAAAAGGAAATTGTTGAAAACAAACGTATAACGTATCTCAAGAGAGAAGAAGGTGAGACGCTGGATGGAGTCGGGAAGTTAATCGGAGTGACGAGAGAAAGAGTAAGACAAATAGAACTTGAGGTCACTAAACGAGTCCTTCCTTATACTTCCATAATTCTTGACTTAGAGCTTGCGAGTAGAAAGTGTATCAGCGAAGAAGAGATAAAATCCCACTTCATTAGTGAGGAAACTTCTCGCATCTTTATCAAAGCATTCAAAGAAAACAATGAAGCTGAATATCTTGAGTGTTCTTCTCTGTTTTTAAGAAGTACAGATCCTAGCTATGAAGATAGGTTAAGGCGGATAATAGAGGAATATATCGGGTCTTCAGCAGAATTGACAGATAGAATGGCAGATTTGACAGAAGCGTTCAATAAGAATGGCCTTGAGTTTATAGATCTGACTGTGCTCTTAAATTATCTCTCTATTAATGGCTACTACATCTATAATACTTTTGTTTCAAAGCACAAACAGAAGTATAGAGAACTGGCTATAAAGGTAATAGAGAAGTATTTCCCTGACGGAATAAATCTTACACAGCTTAATAATGTGGTTTCTCCTGATATGGAAAGGTTAAAGAGTCTTGTAAAGAGCGAGTATAATTACACAATCGATTTGCCCAATAGAGTCTTTTATGTACGTCTTACAGATGAAGATGATTTAATGCTGGTAGATAGATCCAAGTTTATTGCTTCGTCCCTGTTTCATATAGATCCGGAAGTGCTTTCCCATATTGAAGAGGCAATTATTAACAGCCCGAATAATCAGATATATTATAGGACATTATATGACGAGTTGGGTGATTATCTCTCTACTACAAATATAAATAATCACTATATGCTACATGGAGTGATACAGCATTATCTGCCTCAGCTGTGTACAACTCTTCGAGACTATCTAGTTAAGGACAGAGACTCTTTTGTAGTGATTCCAACCAAGACAAAAATAGAAGAATTAATTAGATCCAAAAACTCTGCACTCTCAATAGATGAAATTAAAGATCATTTCCCTGGTTTTACTGATGTCATGATAATTATGCCAGTAAGTGAAGATAAAAATCTTATTAGGCTTAATGACAATAAGATAACGCTTATGGAGCTATTGGACATAGATGAAGAAGTTAAAAAAGGAATGAGAAAACTTGTCCTCGCGTCCATAAATGAGAACAATGGATACACAAATCGTTACATACTGTTTAAAGAACTTTCAAATTCTGAGTATAGTACAATGCTAGCGGAAAAGAACCTTGATTCTCCTGCATCTGTATTCACATTGGCAGGAAACCTGTTGGATGATGAATATGCTTTATATAACCCTCACATATCAAAAAAGACAGAAGGAATAATAATAAAATACCAAGATGTATTCATGAAATATATCGGGCAGCCCGATATCATCTCATATTCCCAGTACATTAATTTGTGTAAGAAGTTGGAGATACCTACCATGGTAAGGGACGTTGAATTTAGAAATCTGATATCTTCTTACATTAGAATAAATAAAGATGAATATATGAAGAAAGATGTATTTTTGAACACTGAAGGTGAAATAGTCTCTTCTGTATGCGATTCTTTGTCATCCCTTATGAACGATGGCTTTGTCTCTCTTTTAAATTTTTCCTCGTTCTCTTATCTGCCTCCTTCAAAACTGGAATGGAATGTATTTCTGCTTGAATCCATAATTTTAGCTTCGAATCGATTTGATCTTTTTCAAGGAAGCGTAACAGACAGGAGATATGTAAAAACTATTGTTGCAGAGAAGGGAAGATATTCATCTTATGCTGAACTTGTCGCAGAGCTTTTAATAAAGAGAGGAAAAAACACAATCAGCGAACGAGAGCTAAAAGACATACTTGTAATAAACAATCTCCACTTAGGAAAAATTCCTGCCGAGATTACTAACAGTGAAATCTTTAGTTACAAAGATGATTTGTGGCATGTTGTATTAGATGGCCATAAGGCTTGAAATATGATTTTCGATCTTATTGATTTGTAGAACTATTTTGTATGGAAAACTAAATATTTAAAAGCATAATAATATTCTTAAATAGGAATTATTCTTTTATTTATATTAGTATTACAAGAAAAAAAATATATATAATATGGAAGGGACTTGAATAAGGTTTTTTGTTGGTCTATTCTTTTTCTTGCTTATTTGCGGGCGTAGCTCAGTGGGAGAGCACATCCTTCACACGGATGGGGTCGGCAGTTCAATCCTGCCCGCCCGCAAATTTTTTGAATTTGTGTTTGTTGAAGGTTAACTCATTCTTGGAAAGTGTTTACTATCTCTGGAAACAACGTAATATTACGTAAATCTGAGAAGTTAACTATTTTTGGAAAACATCGGTTCCCTTAATCATTCCATCACCCCTTCAATTGCCGATTCTTTGTTATGACAGATCTATTGCTGTTGTATCATTCCGAAAGGATCCTCACACAGGCAAACATCGCAATCATCTGCATGGCGCTTCGCTCATTGACGTTGTTAGAGTCAGAAGAAAAGGGACTTTTTCGACATATATGCAACGATGTTCGGCAGCATTCCGGAGAAGGAGATCGATGAACTTTCCGAATACTGGAAGGCGTGTGTATTCTTTTCCAGAAATAGTTAACTTCTTCAAAGTTATGGTATAACCGGATTTTTCCAAAGATGAGTTAACCGAAACATTGAGGAAAACGGTCTTTTAGTGCGATATCATTCCAAAAATGAGTTAACCTTCAACAGTGTTTGATGATGTACAACTCTTGATTAAAAACGTCGTCCTCTTTCAGACGGTGTATCAAACTTTCTCTTTTCAGGTAATTACAACTCATAACTAAAACGATCTGATGTTTCTGAGATATTTTCAGTGAAAACACCCCTAAAACAGGTGTGACGGACCTAGAAAATACGTTGATTTTTAACAACAGTTGTAAATTTTTAATTACAAGTTGCACATCAACAGTGTTTTTACTTTGTTAAAGAATTATATTTTACCTAAGTCAAAAAGTTTTATGATTATTACATTTGAGACGAGAGTGTTTCTTTCAAGATGGATATATTAACTATTATGATAAATCAAATGAATTAATGACATTTATGTTATCTTTGACAACTAAAATTGATGGAAGATGGCGACGATGAACCATTTTTAGTCGCCATCTTAATATCTCGGTGAAAAGATAACACTAGAAGGAGGATTTCTTTTCAATCTCCTCTCTCTTCTTCAGGAAATCTTCTACGGTCATATTTACCGATGTTGCAGCTTCATCGACGGTTATTCTTCCGTTATCTATGAACTTAGTCAGTGATTTTACTTGACCTTCAATGATCCCTTCTTCTCTTCCAGCTTCTTTTATTGCATCACCTAAACTACACACTTTCGTCACCTCTCTTTCTATTTCCTCGGTCATCGCTATTCTATAAATACCGCTCAGTATCTCCATTCTTCTCTCCAATGGCATTGTGGGGGAGAGCAGAGCTGAGAGTAGTCCTGTTATGGAATCTTCGCTATATTCCGAGTCTTTTCCAAGCTTTATGACCACCACCTCCATTTTATCGTAATCGGCTTCGTTTATAAAGCTTTTTTCCAGTACGTCTTCCTTTGTCAT
>JALFCJ010000020.1 GCA_022771185.1 Spirochaetales bacterium
AAAAGAAGAGACAGGGGCAAATCCTCTCACTCTAGCCGGCTCTACAATAATGAAGCTGAAAATGGTAGCAAACCATCCTTCCCTGTACCTGGGAGATGGAGAGTATGATGAGAAAAAGAGTGGGAAGTTCCTCCTACTAAAGGAACTATGTACCACTATTCATGAAAACAGAGAGAAAGTCCTGGTTTTTACTCAGTTTGCTTCCATTATCCCTAACCTTCTCGCACTCCTCTCCCCTGTATTTGGTCATGATGGAGATTATATAGACGGCAGTACACCACCAGAGAAAAGAACAAGAATTGTAGATTCATTCCAAAGTGGTGAGATACCTTTCCTTGTCATATCTCTTAAAGCAGGAGGAACAGGACTGACTCTGACAGAGGCAAATAACGTAATTCACTTTGACAGATGGTGGAATCCTGCTGTAGAGGATCAGGCCACAGACAGAGCTTATCGAATCGGGCAGAAGAAAGTTGTGACAGTATATAAGTTTATAGCAGAGGATACTATCGAAGAGAGAATAAGCCAGATACTGAAAGAAAAGACAGAGCTGGCCGAGTCAGTACTAGGAGAAGTTGGCGGTGAAGTTACAAGTAAGCTTTCACCAAGAGAACTCTTGTCTGCTATGCGTTATACGAGGAAAATCTGATGGCTAAGAAAAAGACAGAAGAAATAAGAGAACCTATCATAATAGAAGGCAGAATCATCTCATCATCTTGGTGGGGAAAGGCCTGGTGTGACAATATCGACAATTATGCAGACTTCGATAACCGACTTCCAAGGGGTAGAAACTATGTCAGAAGCGGATGCGTAGTGGACCTGAAGATTGAATATGGTGTAATAAGGGCTCTTGTCCAAGGCTCAAGGCCAAAGCCCTATAAAGTAAACATCAATATTGAACCATTTACTGGAAGAGAGATTAAGTCTTTTGAAGATAAATGCAGAAACAACTTTGAGTCTGTTGAAGACTTTATAAACGGAAAGTTCCCAGACTCTTTCAAAGAGTACTTTACCTCTTCTTCTCTTAACCTCTTTCCAAAAGTAAGAGAAATGAAGTTCTCATGCTCATGTCCGGATTGGGCTGTGTTATGTAAACATGTAGCTGCCGTACTATATGGAATAGGACGAAAGTTGGATGACGACCCAATGCTATTGTTACGACTAAGAGGTATAGATACAGCATCTTTCAGCGAGAAGATCGTAAATAGAGAGGCAGAGAAACTTGCTCTCTCCTCCTCTATCAAGCTACCTCCAGGGCGTGGAATGGATATGGATGAAGCATCTCTTCTCTTTGGAGTGGATAGCTACAAAGAAAACTAACCTTCACCCATATCTATACATTTATAATCCCAGCCGACTCTTTATTTCATCGTCATAGATGGGAATAGCACCTCTTTTTCCAACAACATAGGAGCTGAGAATTGAGGCTCTTTTCAATGCTTCTCTTAATTCAAGCCCTCTACTAAGGCCATCTAAAAGAGAAGCAGAAATACTGTCTCCAGCTCCTACTGTATCGATGACATTCGATTTTATTGCTGGAATTGAGCCATTGTCGTCTCTTGTGATGAAATCAAGACCATCACCGCCTTTAGTCATTACAACAGCCTTAAGATTGGGAAAGGCTTCCATTATAGAACTTAATCGTTTTTCTAAAGAAAACATAGAACAGAAAAGAGGAAGTTCTTCATCGTTCATCTTTAGAATTGTGGTCTTCTCCATTGCTTTTTCAAACAAAGGTTTAGAGTAGAAATTCTTTCTTATGTTTATATCAAAGAGAATGTCTCTAAATGAAAGGTTATCGAGAATCCAAAAGAGAGACCTTCTACTGATTTCTCTTCTAGATGCCAGTGTTCCAAAGACAAAAGCATCGAAAGAAGATGTGAGTAAAGCTTCTTTATCCAGTTTAGACTCTTCTATATAGTCCCAGGCTGAAGGCTCAGTGAAAGAATAATCTGGAATTCCATCAGAGAGAACTACTATAGCTTTTCCCGTTCCTTCCTCCCTCTTCTCAACAAACTCAGAAGAGACATTCAGCCTCTCCATTTCGTTTATTGCATTTATTCCATCTTCATCCTTGCCTACAGCACTGACTACAGCTACCTTTCCTCCCATTTGAGCTATATGCCCCGCAACATTCAAGGGAGCTCCACCAAGCTTCTTCTCTTCTCCAATGCAATCATATAGAATCTCACCGAAACAAAGGACATTCATTCTCTACTCCCGACCTAAGTATGCTCTTATGGTCTAATCTACTGTTTCCTATTTAACGATTTATTTTTTGAATATATTTTTTATTCTAGCACTAATCTCTGTTTCATATAAATCAACAAAGAAAATAATCCTTGTCTGTATTATTAAAGGCATTTGATACTCGTATCATTTGTTCTGATTAACTTTTCAATTGTATCACAATCAATATCTTATGAAGGACAAAAACTACTCTGCCGTAGTATTTAGCTCTACAGCAATATTCGAATCTCAAACCAATTATTGTTGATTTCTTCCCTACTCTCTGTTCTAATCGATAATAGATTCTTTCTTTGGAGTACTTATGCCTTGTCCTGAGAAATTTAAAGAAACTATGGTTACATTTGGAATACCAAAAGAGATCATAGATGATATCAATACTGGTTTTGAAAATACTATTAGTAGCAGTCCAAAGAAAGAAAAGGCTGAATACTTCAAGAGAGCTACAGACATTCTGTGCACCCACTGTGCTATCGATACTGTCCATGCCCTCTATGAAGAGAATGCCTGCTGTAAAGGCGGAAAAAGAGAAAAAGAATCGAAGGCTTTTGCAAATAAATATAAAGACTTATCTCTCGTTGGACGTATATCACATATAGAAGAAGTTCCTTATATGGGAAGGCCTACTCTTATTGGCAACGACACAATTGTAGTCGATGCAGTAAGGTATAAGGAAGGTGAGAAGTATTTATGTGCATGTTCCAACTTCAATAAGCTAAAGAACTTAGGTGATATAAGAAAAGATTACTGTTATTGCTGCGCAGGTCACTTCAAACACCACTATGAAATAATGCTTGGAGTCAAGTTAAAGACAGTGGAAATAGTCTCTTCACCTCTGAGTTCCAGTGGAAAGATGCCTTGCGTAATAAAATATCAAATCGTTAGATAAGTATCTAAGGGAAATCGGATCTTTGAGTAATCTCTATTAGCAGTTCCAATCCTATTGATGCTGTCCATTAGCCATTCACCGCTTCTTTTCGCTTTAACTAGAGAACACCTTTTATAGTGGACTAAAAAGTTTCTATTTCTCCTAATATCTTCCATAACTGAATAATCATCACTGTCTTTTCTGACTCTCTTTTCTTCCACCAGCCTATCAATGTAACTGCGCA
>JALFCJ010000036.1 GCA_022771185.1 Spirochaetales bacterium
ATCCCATATTGATACTCAGGCTCTATCACTGCAGAAGAAAGCGGATACAACGCATTCTCGATATTCACACCCTCACACTTTCCTTTCCAAGCAACAAGAGAAAAGTAGGCATAAGTGTCGCTGACGTATGCTTTTTCTTTCTCAACTACTTCCATTTCGCTCCAGTCATCTACAATCACACCTCTTCCATTGTGACTCTTGATAAATGAAAGAGAATATAGATTACAGAGAGTGTGGTCCATTCTACGCCCCGTCATGCCTATGAGTAAAAAGTCCTTAAAGCCTCTGCCCAATGCCGTCTTAATGCCTGAAAGAGAGTCTGTATCATCCTTCATCTCAGGAAGAGTTATTATCTCAGCCTCCGTATCCACCTTCTCATGGGAATCGAAGTCACCGATGATCAAATCAGGCTCTATCTGTAGTTTATCTTTGTGTACCAGTCCGCTGTCGCAGAAAATATAGTAGTCTCCCGGCTTAAAAAATGAGCGTATCCTTTCGTATGAAATTATCTCGCCACCTGCAATTACTACAGCTCTTCTCTTCTCCATATACAGTCTACTCTCCAAGAACTCTGATTATAACTTTTATCAGAGAGTCCTTTTCAAGTGGCTTTTGTACGTGATCATCCATTCCGCTCTCTATAGCTTTAACCTTGTCTTCAGTAAAGGCATTGGCCGTCATGGCAACAATCGGTATTCTTTCCCCTTCCATTTCTCTTATTCTCTTTGTAGCCTCATATCCATCAAGCACAGGCATCAATATATCCATGAAAATAATTGAAAAAACTTCTGTAGCTTCTTTTAGCTTCGATAAAGCCACCTCCCCGTTTTCGGCTCTAATTACATCAAAGCCAAGGTCGGAGAGCATAATCTCAGCTATCTCTGCATTGAGGTCATTGTCTTCAACCAATAATGCCTTCTTTCCATTCCATTTATGCTCAATCACTTCCTCATTTTTTTCTTTATCTTTTGAAATTTCAAAAGGAATAGAGACCATGACAGTGGTTCCAACACCTTGAATGCTTTCGACGTTTATCTCGCCACCCATCAAAGACACAAGTGCCTTCGTTATACTCATTCCAAGTCCGTAACCATCTTCTTTACCAGTTCCAGGCAAACTCTCACGCTCAAAAGAATCGAATATATGAGGCAAAAATGATGGAGACATACCGACTCCGTTGTCTTCGATTACGCTTTTTACCGTCACTGCACCATCGGCATTGCTTATGATGTAGTTTCTCATTACGACTCTACCGCCTTTATCAGTGTACTTCACTGCGTTGGAAAGAATATTCAGCAAGACTTCCGTATACTTCGCCCTATCCAGGAAGAGAGTGTAATCACTACCTTGGGTTTCATAAGAGAAAGAGACATTCTTCTCATCCGCCCGCTCCTTTATGATGATATTTATGTCATCAAATATTTCATATAAGTCATGGCTCTCTTTCTCTAACTTGAGCTTGCCACTCTCTATTCTCGTCATAGAAAGTACGCTGTCCAATAGGCTCATTAGTTGTCTTCCTGATACTTTGATGTTGTTTAGGTACCTTCTTTCTTCGTCGTTCAAATTACATTTTTCAAGTAAACCCGAGTATCCTATAATGGCGTTCATAGGAGTACGTAGGTCATGAGACATGCTCATCAAAAATGCACTCTTACTTTTCGATGCAGCTTCTGCATTCGATAAAGCCACTGACAACTCTCTGTTTTTCTTTTCATTCTCTCTTAGTCTCTCATCTCTTTCTTTGGTAAGCTTGTTATTGTAGATGACGATAAGACTATTGATGGTGACGCCGGTAACAAAGACAAACAAGAACAGGACAATGATGGTACCCCATACATTTTTATACGAATTGACGAGACTTTGAGTCACCATTAAAGTAAAGTTATCGCCATAGTACACAGAAACAATGGAGTAGACTCCATTGATTTTCATTATTTTCTGAACCAAGCCCTTCTCCCCGCTTTTCCCAAGCCCCATGGAACTGAGAGTGACACCTAGGTATGAAGAGTTTGTAGCTCCTATCACTATTTCGCTGTCCCTGTCTGCAACAAAGAGTTCACGCCCCTGTGTCACCGGCATACTTTCCACAAGAGACAGAACTTCGTTTTCATTCATCTCATATGCAACTCTTTTTGGGTCCACTCCGATCTGTACCATACCATTTTGGTCTTTACGCCAAACCATGGCATACATCATCAACTTACCTTCAGCTGTATTTGGAGTAATATCTTGGCATAGAGACAATGTAGGATCAGAAAGAAGCGGAATAAAGAAGGAAATCTGCTCGCCGCTGAAGAGTGAGAATCCTATATATTCAGGATTGGTACCGCCATATATTACACCATTTGGAGTAAAAAGATGTATCTCGTCCACCATCAATGCATCCGAGAGTTCCTTTAGTTTCTCCGTATCCCCTTCATACTCTTTATTGTTCTCTATTATGTAGGAAACAGAATTAGCTCTGATAATAAACTCATCTTTCAAAGTTTCGTTGTACTCTCTGATGCTCTCTTTGTTTCTTTCCACTACTACATAGAGTTTTTCAATGACGCTTTTACCTGCTTCAAGACTTGCTATGCTTCTTGAATGAAAAAGCATATATGCCATGACGAAAAAGAGAATCAACAAGACGGAGTAAACCAAGGCCACTACCGAGGCGTTGACTATAGGTTTTCTCTTATCTCTTTTATTCTTTTTCATCAATTTTCCCATATATGCTCAATTCTATACTGACTATGACAAAAGCGCTATAAAAGGTTTATAGAGGCTTACTCTACAGTTACACTCTTAGCAAGGTTTCTGGGCTTATCTACATCCAGACCCTTGGCGACACTTATGTAATATGAGAATAGCTGGAGAGGAACTATTGCAAGAGAAGGAGTGAAATATTTCAATGTCCTTGGAATATAGACTGTAAAGTCAGAGGAATCCTCAGTACTATAGTGGCCATATGTTGTCAGAGCCATTATATATGCTCCTCTTGTCCTACACTCTGTAAGGTTTGAAACAGTCTTCTCTATGAGGGCGTCGTCTGTAAGGATTCCAACGACAAGCGTACCATTCTCCAATAGTGAAATAGTGCCGTGCTTCAGCTCTCCCGCTGCATACGCTTCGCTATGGATATAGCTTATTTCTTTCAGCTTTAAAGAGCCTTCCATGCTTATAGCCCAGTCGATTCCTCTTCCAATAAAGAAAACATCCTTTGCTGAAGAGAACTTTGATGCAAACCATTGGATTCTCTCTTTCTCGTCCAAAAGTCTCTCTATCTTACTTGGTAGGCTTTCCAATTCGTATATGATCTCTTTTTCTTTCTTCTCATCAACTCTCTTCTTTGCCTTTGCCAAAGCAAGAGCAAAAGAATACATTGCAACCAGCTGGGCAGAGTATGCCTTTGTAGTTGCAACAGCAATCTCAGGGCCAGCAAGTGTATATATTACATAATCGCTTTCCCTTGCTATTGCAGAGCCCACGACATTTACAAGTCCTATTGTCTTTATATTCCTCTCTTTTGTAATTCTTAAAGCCGCTA
>JALFCJ010000106.1 GCA_022771185.1 Spirochaetales bacterium
GAATCCATCAAAGAGGGAGATAGATGGAATAATGTATGAGAGTCCATCTGAGAAACAATCCATGATACAGTAGTTTCTGCTGCCATATGTAAGGTTCAAGTTCTCAGCAAGGTTAATTCTCACCATCTTTTTCTCTTCGCCATTCTTTTTTAGCTTAGGAGCGGAGATGCTGATAGTACCAAATGCTCTTTCATACCTATTGTTTACTAGAACCAGTGTTCTTTCTTTTCCGCTTCCATTTACAAATGCATATACAGATTCTTCTACTCCGTTTGATCCTACGCAATCATATATGTTGAAGTTGTCTACATTTGCAAAGAGGTATCTCTTTCTCAATAGAGGGAAAATTCTTCTTTCATGCTGGTCAATGAGCCACTGGTTTGGTTTTTCATCGTAGTATGCCCTCTGATACTCCATACCATATTTTTCCCTGTAGCCTTCGATCTGGCCGTGTCCTATCATAGGCAGGCCCGGAAGAGTGGAGAGAAGAGTAGCTACTCCGAAGTATCTGTCATCAGAGCCAAATTGGGCGATGGCAGTATCTTCGTCAGGGTTATTCATGAAGTTTACATATCTCTTGAGAATCTCTGGTTCAAACTCCAAAGTCTTTTTGATGGAATCTCTATATTTCTGGTTCTCCTGATTCTTGAGCATGTTCATGAATGCGCTGTTATATACACGGTGCATACCAAGAGTTCTTACAAAGTAGCCTTCCATCATCCAGAATGCTTCAGCCAGCAATAGAGTATCAGGAACTTCTTTTGCCACTCTGTCTACTACTTCTCTCCAGAATTCTTCTGGAATTCTCTGGTTGAATTCTCTTTCATCCATAGAGTGTTCTGCTCTTCCTGCAATGTCTCCACCCGTACCTGGCTTTGGATACCAAAGTCTTTCAATGTGTCTCTTTGCAAGGGTCATAGCTGCATCGAAACGGATGATGGGGAAGTTTCTTGCAACATGGAGAATCTTCTGAATGACAGCTTCTCTTGTGTCTGGATTAAGATAATCAAGCTGTGCAGTGTCATTCCAAGGCATTGTTGTACCATCGTTGCCATGGAATACATATCTTATTTCCCCTGTATGCCTATTTCTCATTCTAAATGTAACGGCGGCATCTGTCCTGTCGTAATAGTGGTCTTCTAGCTTTACTTCCCAGTCAGGGTTTGAGGAGAGATCCGGTCCGTTGTATGTATAGGAAGGGAATGGTGAATAATCCTGAGAAATAAAGTATTCAGGATGTTCATAAACCCAGTTGCCATCAATACCAGTATGGTTTGGAACCATATCGGAAGCCAGTCTTATGCCTCTCTTTTTACATCTTTCCCTTAGGTTGTCTACAGCTTCCCATCCTCCGATATCCGGAGAAATGTCATAGTCTTTCAATGAGTATGCAGAAGCTACGGCATCAGGGTTTCCACATAGATGCTTGATTGTCTTCGATGCTTCGCTTCTCTGCCAGAGACCGATGAGCCAAAGAGCAGTAATACCTCTATGCTGCATAATATCCAACTCCTCATCAGGAATCTGATCGAGAGAAGTAATGGGTCTCTTATATTGCTTTGAAAGCTGATCCAGCCAAACCAGAGTAGATTTTGCAATCATGACAACACATGGCATCCAGTTAGAGTCTGAAGAGAAAGCTTCATATTCATTAATCTCAGATGAGAAGTCTACTACAGGAATAGGCCCTGGAGCTCCACCGAATCCATGGTCTTTTTGTTCTTCATTAATGTAGTCCATGGAAGACTTGAGAAGAGTAATAAAAGACTCAGGAAGCATCTCAGACCACTCTCTGATGATGTATTGAATCTGATCAAGGAGTGAATCTGGATAGAGGCGTGCAGGCATACAGAGGAATGTAAAGATATCGTCTGTGTTTGGTTCTCCGTTTCTGAGGTCATCCTTTACATATGAAGAGAGAATAGAGGAGAGGGCTCTAGAAGAGTCTGGAAATGTCAGACCATCAGGTGCTATGAATGGCCTTGTGGCAGAGACAAGAGCTCTGTTCTGCAACATGACCTGGTGGATGAAGTATCCTCTCATATCTTCTTCCTGAGTTCTTTCATCAGGAATCTCAGTCGGGAATTCTTTTGCATAGAAATCCAATGCAGAGGAGAGAGAATCGTTCTGATTGACAGTTGCAAGTCTTCTTCTGAAAAAGTCTTCGTTTGTTCCGGAGATAAGATAAGAAAGTATTGCTTGATAAACATAATGAAGAATAGCTGAAGCATTTAGCTTAGCTGCAGAAATGTATTCGAAATCTCTGCCTTCTTTCTTTTTCTGTTCATTATATTTATAGGAGAGGGAAGAAGCCTCTCTGTAGAAAGATCCCATTCCATTGATCGTCTGGAAAAGTGGGTCGTCAAAATCTATCTCTTTTCTTGTCAACTCAGCGATTCTAAAATCTCTGTTTGTCATTTAATCCCCCTTGTTGTGGACTTTATATATACAGATATTATCACAATAGATACCCGAAGGGTATTGAAAACATCAAGGCTATTGTATAGAAAACTCCCATTCTTTAAAAAAATCCTGACATTTTCCATATATTTTGTCATAAACATGAGTTAGAAGTATGGACTCATCCTTTGTAAAGGGAGAAGTGACATATAGTCTCACATCATTATTCTTTGGTCTCCCTATACCGATTCTAAGTCTCCAAAATCCATCATTTCCAATTCTTTCTTTTATATTTCTCAGTCCATTGTGACCTTGTAGTCCTCCTCCCTTCTGCATCTTTGCTTTACCAAGGGGCAACTCCAAGTCGTCATGGATGACTAGTATATCGTCACACTTTATTTTATAGAACGTTGCACATTCTGAGACGGCTGTTCCTGAAAGGTTCATATATGTAAGTGGTTTTATGATTCGATACTCTCCAGTTTCAGAGTACATCGAGTGGAACTTATTCTGCCAGGAAAGGGTAGGAAACAAGGAATCTGCAAGAAGAAAACCTGCATTGTGCCTTGTGTTTACATAATCTCTCCCTGGGTTACCAAGAAATACAAGTAGCTTTTTCATCTGGTCCTCTCTTCTCCTATTTTAGGGCAGAAAGAAGATAAGGGGCAAATGGAGCACTTCGGAGAAATAGGAGTACACACATTCTGCCCCCACATGACAAAGAGTTCATTGATGATTATCCAATATTTTCGAGGAAGAAACTTTTTGAGCTCTTTTTCCGTATCCTCTGGCTTATCAGTCTTAACCCAACCAAGTCTATTTGATATTTGGTGGACATGGCAGTCTACACATATGGCATCCATAGAGAATGAAAGGTTCAAAACAAGGCTCGCTGTTTTTATTCCTACTCCCGGAAGAGACATTAATTTTTCTTCGTCAGGTGGGATTTCTCCATTCCATTCTTCCATTACAATCTCTGCAATTTTCTTTAATTGGCTTGCCTTACGAAGGTAAAATCCGCACTTTTTTATCGCATTTGATACTATACTCTCATTTACAGAGTATAATTTATCAATAGTCGGAGCTATTTTAAACAAATTGATACTTGCTTCCCAAGTTGCAATGTCTCGTGTTCTGAGAGAGATAATCGTGGAAGCGAGGATTCTATATGGAGAGTTATCTTCCATGGCTATTTTCGAAACAGCAGGTATTGGGGCACCCATTTCAGAGAGTGAGGAAGAAATGGCAGAGAAAACGCTGTCGAAATAATTATCATTTAGATTTGTTGTGTTCAATTGCTTTGTCCCTTTAAAAAAACTATCATCAAGACATGATTGTAATCTTAAAAAAGGGTATAACCAAAGAAGAAAAAGATAAAGTCGCCTCTACGCTCAAAGACTATGGATTCATAGTGAAAGAGATTGTAGGTGAAAATGATACTGTCTTAGGAGCTGTAGGATCTAGGCATGTAGACCCAAGAGAGATAGAACTCCTTCCCGGAGTAAGCTCTGTCGTTCCTATTTCAAAGCCTTATAAACTTGCGTCCCGTGAACTCAAGAAAGACGATACTATAGTAAAGGTCGGAAGAGTAAGCATAGGTGGAAACAGAGTCTGTGTAATGGCTGGTCCTTGTGCTGTAGAGTCGTACGACCAGATTATGACTATTGCAGAAAAAGTAAGGGAGGCAGGAGCTGTAATGCTTCGTGGCGGAGCATTCAAACCACGTACTTCGCCTTACTCTTTCCAGGGCTTGGGAGAAGAAGGATTGAAGTATCTACAGGCTGCTGGAAAGGCTTTTGATATGCCTGTAGTTACAGAAGTCGTTTCTCCGTTAGATGTGGATATGATGACAGAGTACATCGACATGTTCCAAATTGGTGCAAGAAACATGCAGAACTTCGAACTCCTGAAGGCTGTTGGAAAGACTGGAATGCCTGTTCTTCTGAAACGAGGCATGTGCGCCACAATCGAAGAGTGGCTTATGGCTGCGGAGTATCTTATGTCCAGCGGTACAGACAAGGTTGTTCTTTGTGAGAGAGGAATAAGAACATATGAAAAGGCCACTAGAAATACTCTTGATGTATCTGCTATTCCTGTTGTAAGAAAGCTCTCCCATCTTCCAATAATCGGAGACCCATCCCATGCTACAGGAATAAGAGATATGGTTGCCCCTATGTCTCTCTCCCTAATTGCTGCTGGCGCATCAGGAATTGAAGTTGAAGTGCACAATAATCCTGAGAAGGCCTGTTCTGATGGTCCTCAATCTCTATACCCTCAACAGTTTGAGAAGCTAATGAGAGACATAGAGGCTCTCTGTCCAGTGATTGGAAAGACATTGGAGAAGACTCCTCGTATAATTCCAGAGTCAATTAAAGAAGCATCCGCTGATTCCTCTACTTCTACCCAGACTGAGACGATAGTAGCTTTCCAGGGAGAGAGAGGTGCATTCTCAGAACTTGCTACAAGACGTTTCTTCTCAGAGGATGTAAAAGTCTTGGCTTGTCATTCATTTAAAGATGCCTTCGATGCAGTTTCTTCAGGAAAAGCAAAGTTTGGTGTCATACCTGTAGAGAACGCCTTGGGTGGAGCTGTATATGATCCGTTGGATCTTATAAAGACCCACTCTGAACTGAAGGTTGTAGGAGAGACGGAGATTCGTGTCGTCCATAACTTAATAGGTTTTCCAGGAACAGATATAAAAGATATTAAGAAAGTCTACTCACATCCTCAGGCAATAGCCCAGTGTAAAGAGTTTTTGGAGAGGGAGATGCCACAGGCGGAGGCAATTCCTTTCTTTGATACAGCTGGGGCTGTAGGTTTTGTAAAGAGGAATGGTGATAAATCGATAGCTGCAATCGCAGGTTCTCCTGCCGCTTTATATCATGGTATGGAGATCATCAGACAGGGAATCGAGACAAACCCTTCAAACTATACTCGTTTCTATGTACTTACAAGAGAAGAGAACGTGGAAGAGTTTATAAAGGGAAGAAAGAAAGAGAAGGCATCCTTCCTGTTTAATGTATCAGACGAGCCGGGAGCATTGATGAGAGTATTGGAGATTCTCTATCAGAGAGGCTTGAACATGCAGAAGTTGGAGTCAAGGCCAATTCCTGGTAAGCCTTGGGAATATACTTTCTATGTAGATGCCCTCATACCTGAAAACAGTGACTTTGATGAGACATGTAAAGAAATTGCTGATTCGACTGTAGGTTTCAGACTCCTTGGAATCTATGAAAACGGGATACTCTGATGGAATATAAACCTTATGATGATGTAATGCTTTTTATGGGAGTTCTCAGTGTCAAAGGTTTTCCCCAGACACTGAGGGAAAAATTGGAGAAAAACTTCGGTCCTATAAAGACTGTTTCTGATCCATTTCCTTTTTCTTTTACAGACTATTATGTGCCTGAGATGGGGGAAGGAATAGATCGCTTTTTCATCTCTTTCTCTAATCTTGTTTCCCCAGCTTCTCTCGCTGATATCAAAGTGATTACTAATGAAATAGAGAAGGAATATGAAGAGGATGGAGGAAGAAAGATTAACTTGGATCCAGGTACACTAAGTGAATCAAATATTATTCTGGCTACCACTAAGAATCGCTCCCACCGTATCGCCATTGGTCAAAACTTATATGCAGAGCTTACTCTTATGTATAAGAACCATGAGTATGTCTCTTTTCCTTGGACATATAGCGACTATAAAAGCGAGGGAGTACAAAATACCTTGTTAGAGTTCAGAAAAGAATATCTAATGATGCGAAAAGAAGTGTTGAAAAATAAAAATAATCAAAATTAGAATATTGTTTATTATACTAACAAAGTGTAGTAATATATAAAAGAGGGCCGAAAATACCGGCCCTAAACTAAAGATTACGAGCGATTATTCATCATCTGAGTCATCAAAGTCTTCATCGAAGTCATAATAATCTTCATCGATTTTGCTCTCATATTCATCATCGATACAGCAGAGGAGTGAGTCAGCTGCATAGAATCCATCATCGCTTTCATCCACGTCTTTGAGAGAAAGGACTCTGAAGTAAGTATTGAAGAAGTCATCTTCACTATCGTTGATGATAGACCAGTCTTCGTCGCTCTTACCATCTTCCACCACCTCTAAGAAATACTGGTGTCCTTCTGGATACACATCCTCCATATGCTTAGACATGAGGAATAAGTCTTCGTCATTTCTTTCTTTTACAAACTTGAGAGCGAGGTTGAAGTGTTCTCCATCGTCGTCGATACCCTGAACATAAACACCATTTTCAGTTCTATGTATTCCTGTTATCTCTGCATCATAGGAATCCAAGACAAGATAAGGGAATGATTCCTCGAAGTCGCTGTCATTTTTCAATAAGCTCATTATTGAATCCTGCATAACCCAATCTTTATAAGCATAGATGTCTTTAAAAGATCTTGTTGCGTAATTAACTTCAGTAATTGCTATATCGCCATTAAGTCCATCTTCAAGCTTAATCTGGAGCTGGAAGGCGCCACCATCAATTTCCTTCCTGACTTCCTCTTCTCCGTTAACTTGGTCTTTTTCATCGATAATCTCAATGTAAGCATCTACAGGGATAGATACAGTTACACTATCTTCTTCTTCGCTGATGACTTCCGGGTCAAATACCAAGCAGTCGTAGTCAAGAAGATCTTCTATTTCGTCTGAGTAATCCATGATTTCATTTTCAAAGTTTTCCTTTGAAAACTTGTTTTCTATTTTGAAAGAAACTACTGCGTTAAAAACTTTCATTTTCTTCTCCTATAAATCAATAATAGCACAAATAGTTTTCTAAAGCCATTTTTCGACAGTTTACTTCAAAAAAGAGTTATATAAGTATGAAGAAAATTTTGTTTTATTTAACGCTTGTGTTTTTATTGTCATCGTGTACTTTCTCTCCACCCGTTACTCTTACTGTCTCTCCATACTCTGATACTCCTTGGGAGGAAGTAAGCGGAAAAGAGATGTGGTACAAAGTCAAATGGTTTGACGGAGATAGGGTTGAAACAGTCTATATGGACTTAGGTGTCTGGAGTATAGAAGTAAAGGCAGATAGAGATTCCTTGTTGGTATTCGCTTTCTACCCCTTAGGTGATATGGAACCATTGGGAGGCTTCTGGGAACCTGGAGATAATAATAAAGTCTGGCTCTCTCCTGAAGATGGCTACTTTGCAGATATGCTTATTAGAGCAGCAGAGACATATCCATCACCTGTAAGCAACATTAGTATAAAGAGGTTAAAAGAAAGAATACCTGATCCTTGCGCCATAAACCGTGTCTCTTTTCTTTCTTCTCTTCTTGAAGGAAATATTGATAATAAAGAAATAGAACTCTATAAAAAGTATAGGGTGCCTTTGGATGGAGTTCCAAAAGGAAAGTGGGTCTCTCTCTATTCCCACTCTCAATCTATATATGTTTCCGATGTATTTGATCCAGGTACTGTGTCTCTCTTCCCAGGAGTCTACCACTATATTAACTTTGATAGAGACTTGATGCTGACTGTAACGCTAGATGAGAATGGAAAATACTATACGCGGGTCTCTTCTCCTCCACTTTGGTGAGTCTTGGTTGTAAGGAGTAGAAAGAGGATATATCATTGTCGTATGGAATCATTAAGAGAATTATACCGTATTGGATATGGCCCTTCTTCTTCCCATACAATGGGACCTAGGGCTGCAGCTGAGAGATATATCAGAGAGCATAGCGATATTAAAAGCGTAAGAGTTGAGTTATATGGATCTCTTGCCGCTACAGGAAAGGGACACCTTACAGATAAAGCCATTGTAGACGTTTTCAACGCCAATGGAATAAAGAATGAGATTGTATGGTACCCGGATGTATTCAAACCATTCCATCCTAACGCTGTCACTTTTATTTCCGACGAAGCTATAGATACATATTACTCTGTTGGGGGAGGAAAAATCGTCAAAGAAGGTGAAGATAACCTTGTAGACGATAAAGTATATCCAGATTTGGTTCTCGGTGATATGGAGAAGATGCTCCACTACTGTGATTACCATGGATATCAGAT
>JALFCJ010000291.1 GCA_022771185.1 Spirochaetales bacterium
ATGGCGGGAAAGCAGAATAGAAGCAATGGCTCCTCCCATACTGTGTCCGACAACATATACATCCTCATACTCTTTCTCAATAGCCGACAGGGCATTTTCAGCCAGTCCTACCCAGTCTTCTTTTCCAGACTTCATGAAATCTTTTCCAGTGGTTCCGTGGCCAGGGAGACGAGGGACAAATACATCAAAGCCAGCTAAATATAGGTCTTCAGCCGGTCTCACCATCTCTCCCGGGTATCCTGTGAAACCGTGGATCAGAAGGACAGCCTTTCTGCTTTTCTCCTTGTGAAGGAGAGTGAAAGGACGGGAAGCCTTTACAACATTTCCATTATCTTTAAAAAGTCCGTCATACCAAGATGACGGAACTGAAAATGAATAGGGTAAACTCTTATTCACCAAAGTGCCTCATTTAGTACATTCAACAAGTCGATTCTAGATCTGACACCTGTCTTCTGGAATATATTTGCTATATGGTTATTAACTGTATTTACACTTATTCCAAGTTCATAACCAATCTCTTTATTTGTCATTCCCTTTCTTATTAACTTGATGACATCAAATTCTCGCTCAGTAATATGATACTTTCCATAGTCTTCAAGTGTGGGCTCACCATTTTTTCTCTCCATTGTTTTCTCTGTCTTCTCAATAGAAATAAACATAAATGTGAGATACATGATGAAATAAGCCATTTCTGCAATAGAAAAGACGATGGAGCGTAAAGGGGTCCAGATTGCACAGAGAACAAGAAGAGGAACAATGGAGAGTGATATTATGCAGAAAACCATGGTCACATTCTTTACAAGCCTGTTTTCAATGGTCCCGTAACTCCTCACTCCCACGACTAAGCAGTATGAGATGTTCAACACTGGAAGAATAGCTTGAATCTGATCCAGTACTACAATATCGATCAAAGCAGATGCCACAGATACCAACAAGTATACTATACCATTGGCAAATGTAAGCACTATTTCAGCCTTGGTCATGGGCCTTGCAATAAGCCAGTTAACAAACCTACAAAGAAAGACGATGATGAAAGAAGTGTCTGCTATAAAGACTACTTCAAAGACAAAGTCCAACACTTCTTTCGGTAATCCGGTAAAAAGGAAACCTGAAAGAAGTTTGTAGGTAAAGAAAACAGCCATTCCCAGTAGTGTGGAACATAAGACAATATTCCACTTGGCCCATCCTACATCTTTCCTTTTCGAGAGAAGAATCGATAAGGACAGGTCCATGGATACTATTACCAGAGAGGCTAGGCTTAAAAACAACGCAGCCTTATCCATCTCAGAATCTATTCCTTGCCTGTGACATGTCGGCCTTTCCGCAGACACTCTTCAAGTCATCAAGGAAGTCCGGGAGAGTGGTTGCATCGAAGCCTGTGTCCATCTCGCTGATGGCGTTGTAGTTTCTTGCATTCTGATCAGCAACAGCAAGTTTCGGATAGATCTTGAAGTTGACGTTAAGACCTGTTGTTAGGAAGTAATGGGAAGTAAGCTCGAAATCTGGGAAAGACACCTGGATTCTTCTCAAGAGAGAATCCTTGTCAGCTATTCTCTTAGGACAAGTCTCAAAGAGTGCAAAGTAGAGTTCGAAAGATGGAGCAAAGTAAAGCATTCTTACTTTCTTCTTATCAGCCAAGTCCTTGCAAGCATCCACGTCTTCAAGAGTAGCATCAACTTCATCCAAGCCGAAGACACACCATACAGATGAGTACTTACCTTTATTTCTCAAGCTTCCAGCCTCAGAAAGAATCTTTTCAATGGTCTTTCCAGAAGCCTTGGCAACTGTAAGGTTTGAATACCTGCAGTCTTTTCTAAACTGATTGAAGAATACAGTTTCTGCATCTGTTGCACACAATAGAAGCATTGAGGACTTCGCCTCGATCTTATTTTTCTTTCTAATGGTCATTTCAGTTGTTCTCCTTTACCTTGTTCTGGAAACAGAAATCACTTTCAATCGGGAGAGCTCCGAAGACGCCCTGTAGATATCCGTCATAAATACTCTGTTTTGCCTTGAGGCCTCTGAAGTCTGCAAGAGAAACAAACTCTGTGGAGCTCTCTTCTCCCTTTTCAGCAAACCAGATGCTGTCTTTTCTCATAAGATCCTTCTGCAACAAAGCCGGGTTACAGTCAACCACGACAAGCTGAGATTCAACATCGTTGGCATGGAAGATCTCTACAATGTGAGTCAAGACATATGGATGCAATAGCTGACCAAAGTCATCGATTACGATAGTCTTCTCTCTTGTAAAAGCTTCGAAGAAAGAAACTGCAATGAGAATAAGTCTTCTTAGTGAGAGAGATTCGTTCATGAATGTCTGACCATAAGCTTCTGTTCCCTTAGCGTTAACAAAGCAGTGGGAGATACCCACAGTCTCCATTCCCTTGTCATTTCTGATTACCTGGAGTCTAAAGATATCTGTTACATCAAGAGCCCAAAGGAATGAAACGATCTGATCACTCCACTCTGGATGAGCCTTAAGGCTATCGATGATTACTTTTTCAGCATTGGCACCATATCCAAGAGGAAGGACATCCAACTTGTCGGAGAGCCAAGTGTAGAGTTCAAGAGCTGTCTGTCCACCCTTCAAAGCAGCGCCCTGCAGGAAAGATCTGTCTTCAGGAAGTTTGGCAACCTGTCTCTTCTTCTCTCCTCTATAGTACTTACCGAAGCGGTATGTATACTCACCATTCTCCCACTTTCTCTCAAACATCACCTTCTTGGAACCGTCGATGATGTAATAGAGGGACTCTTCATAAAATCTCTCCTGAGTGGCCTTGATTGTATAACGGGCTATAATGCTTGGCTTCTCTTCGTTTCCTGCTTCGCCTTTATCGAGAAGAACATCCATAGAGATTTCACATGGTCTTGTTTTACCGTCGCCATATGCAAAAGCAGCCTTGGCCAAATATTTTCTCAGAGGGTTCTGAATATCGTCTGAAGCAAAGACGATACCTTTGACTGCCTCCAAAGCTCTTACAAAAGAACTCTTTCCTGCACCATTGGGACCAATGATGGCAGAAGTCTTCAAAACGTTGAATTTGTCTGTGCCTGGTACTGTCTTAGTCAAATCAAGTCTCTTGTCACCAAGGGCCACAAAAGAGATTGTCTGAGGATTTTTCACAGACTTATAGTTAGCAAGTGTCATTGACAACAGCATGGGAATACCTCCATTTAACTGATAATTTTACTATAGCAGATGTTTTCAAAAAAGCAAAAATAGAGTGTTTATCTCTTTTTTCCAGTAACGATAGCACAGAAAAAGACAAAAACCCAGTTATTTCAATTGCTTATTTCGCCCAAAACATTCAAATATAGATGAACATAAGTTCATAGAGAACATCATCAATAATTATTTTACAATATTTACTTAAATTTTGTTAAGTATTTTGCAATTATCCCTCCCTTTCGGGAGGAATAAATCAGTTGAGCAGGAACTCGTAAGGGGAGGTTGCAATATTTGTCGCAGTGTTTGCCGAACCCGAATACTGCTCTGCTGCAGCTTCGTTTTTCTTCTTTAGATTAAGTAGATTTACATATAGTTTGTTTACTTCACTGTTGTTTACCATACTTCTGACTTCATCTAACAAATACAGTGCTCCGTCTATATCTCCGTTACATGCTATGATTACAGCGGCATTGTATCCGGAAGGAACATGCTTCTCTGTGTTCCATGCTGACATGAATAGGTTAAGTGCATAAGAATAATCACCATTTTCCGCTGCCTTATAAGCTGGCTTTACACTCTCGTTTTTCGGCTTATTAGACATAAAATCTATATATGCTGTCTTTGTTGTAGGAACAAAGTCTGCAACGACAGAAGAAATCATGTCGCTTACAGCACGAGTTACGATATCTGATTGTGTTACAGAGAAGATATAAGGAAATTTAGGATCAAAGAGTTCCACATCGTATTCATAGGCGGAGTACTCCTTTGAAGCAACAATTCTATCGGTTGCAGTATCCAGCACTGTAACTGTAATGGCAATGTCGACAGAACGGTGGATGTAATACTTTGCCACTTTGTTTCCATTACTATCTGTTGAGTAAGAAGCATCTACATACTCGTCGTTATAGAAACGAGTGATCTTTGGGATGATTACTGCATCGATTCCATCTTCTCTCAGCAGCTTGGATGGATCTTTACCTATTCTATATAGATCAAGGTAAGTATCCGTCTTACTGTTTGGCATTACAGAATAATAAGAGGACTGGGTAAATACTTTTGATACCATGTTCGACACTTCCGCTGCAGCCCTTTCGTTTACGTTGTTGAAGTCAAAAGTCGAGAAGATAGTGTAAAGCTGAATAGTAGGATCAGAAATATCGAAACGGAGGAACATCGGTAACCTTTGGTTTCCGGAGTACTTGGTAGCAGATGCCACCGCTACGTTTCTATAGTTTGCCATATTAATATTAGATGGCTGCTGATATCTAATGCCCAGGCTTGTGGAACAGGAAGCCATGACAAATAGAGCCAGAACCAAAAGAACAATCAAATTTCTTTTCTTCATTTTTTGCTCCTAAATAGAGTGATGGATATATGATGAATCAAAACATATTTTTTTTGAAGTACTGTTTTTATTGGAAGATATAGACGAAAAGGCAAAAAAGGATAAACTTCTTTTCTATGGAATGGTTTGATGATGACGATGAAGCCGTGGAAGAGTTCGAAGAGCTCTACTCCATTACTACAAGTATAAATGAAGAAGATCTTTCCGATCTGGAAGATGACCTATTAGAAGACTTGGATGACGAAGAAGAGGATATCGACTTCTAAGTATTATATTTTTCCGTCTTGTTCTTTCTATTTTGTAAAGTCATAATCTATTCATGGACCAAAAATATCTAACAGACACAAGACGATTACTTAACTACATAATGCTTTCCCCTTCTCCTTTCCATGCCGTGGCAATGGCTGCGTCGGAGCTGGAAGCAGCTGGATTTATACCATTGGACGAGAGAAAGCCTTTTTCTATAAAGAGAGGAAATAGTTACTACGTGAAGCGCAATTCAAGCGCCCTCATTGCATTTACAGTTCCTTCTTCGTTTTCAGGCTTTCATATTGTAAGCGCACATACAGACTCTCCATGCCTAAAGATTAAATGGAATCCCGAGGTAAAGGCACAGGGTATGCCCACAAGGCTCAACGTAGAGACTTATGGTGGCCTTTTGCTGCAGTCCTGGTTCGACAGACCTTTATCTATTGCTGGAAGAGTGTTTATTAGGAGAAATGGAAAAGTCGAAGAAAAACTAGTGAACATGGGGCAGAAGATGACTCTTGTGATCCCCAACCTTGCGATACACCAAAACAGGGAGGCAAATAATGGGTGGAAGATAAGTGTACAGAAAGAAATGCTTCCGCTCTTCTCCGATGGTGACGCCTCATTCTTGGATGAAGTGGCTTCTTCCGCAGAGTGCAGAAAGGAAGACCTTCTTGACTATGATCTATTCCTTTATAACAAAACAGCCCCTGTGTTTTGGGGAGCAGAGGGAGAATACTTCTCTTCACCGAAAATCGACGATCTGGGTTGCGCTTGGAGTGCTTTTGAGGCATTAAAGGCAACTGCACCGACTGGTAAGATTTCAATGTGCGCTCTCTTTGACAACGAAGAGACAGGAAGCGGAACAAAGCAAGGTGCCCTTTCAGATTTCCTGTTGAGTGTAACCGAAAGGATTATGGAAAGCTTGGGAATGAGCGCGGAAGAAAAATATATCCAGTATGCAGACTCAAGAATGATCAGCGCAGACAATGGACATGCAGTCCACCCTGCTTGGAAAGAGAAGAGCGATGTGACAAACTTTCCTAGAATGAACGGGGGAGTCCTTCTCAAGTACTCTGCATCACAAAAGTATACTACAGATGCAGAATCCGGCGCCTATGTAAAGAACCTGATGGAAAAAAACAACATTCCTTATCAAGTATTCCACAACAACAGCGACGTGGCTGGAGGCAGTACACTTGGTAATCTTTCTAGTCAAAAAGTATCCATCAGGACATGTGATGTAGGAGTAGCCCAGCTTGCCATGCATTCCTCCTATGAGAGCGCAGGGACAAAAGATACCACGGCACTTCTTTCTCTTTTCTCTTCATTCTATAAAGACTAAACCAAAAGCCCTCGAGTTTCGGGGGCTTTATAATCAATATCCGATAGTAGAGAAATCAGCATAGGGCCAAGAGACTACCCTGCCCTTCATCTCTCTAAAATACTTTATACTTTGGTCCTGCATATCCCAATCGCAGCTTTTAAGTATCTTGCACTTGGAATAGAGAGGATATCCTCCGGCTCCCGTTATCCTGTAGTTGTTTATAGCAAGTTTAAGCCTTCTATCCCCGATTTCTTCTCCCTTCCATAATAGCCTTGTGACTCTTTCTCCTATTTTTTTTGAGATATCGAAAGTATAACTGAGGCCCATATAGTAGTCATAGTTATACATCTCTGCCTTAGGTTCCAAAAAAGTCTTCGATATCTCAGGCTTTCCATTCTCAAGAGTAAAGAATTCTGCACTCCTCTCCAATGCTGCTCTTATCTCTTTTTCTCCTACCTCTATTACATATATAGAATTAGGATACTGGCAAGATGAGAGAATTTCTCTGACAGTAATGGAAGAAGAGAAAGAGTAGAGATTATTATTGAGGGCCGTACAGCTTATATCCGCCCCTGTATAATAGAGCTGAAGATAGTTGAAAAAATCTGCAATATGGTTCCCCTTTAGCGCTGACTCCACTCTTCCTGGAGCTGGAATTGGTTTATCGATTACTCCTATCTCCTCGTCAAGCCATTTCTCAATACTCTCAGAGAGCTCTGAGTTTTCTATTTCGCCTTTCGATAATTTCTTTATCGGCTTCTTCACTTCTCCCTTAATAGAGTCTTTTGTTATTTCAATCTCTTCATACGAAACAGCAAAAGAAGGGCACTGCATAGTCTTAGTTCCGCAGATATCTCTCATTTCTACGCATCGGTGTTGGTGACCAGTAAGAATAAGGTCATATGAAAGATCCCTGCATAACTCATAAGCAATGTTTTCTCTGGTATTCTGCAACACTTCCCCACTCTCCAGGTCGCACTCATACCCGCCATGGTAAACAAGAACAGTGACATCTGAGTTTTCTTTAAGCCAAACCAGCTCTCTTTCCGCAGCCTCCCTACTGTCTGTAATAACCATAGGCCCCAAGTTCTCGCTTTTTTCCCAAACATTGACCCAATCAGTAACGACGCCAGTAAATCCTACTTTGAGCCCTGTGGAGTCTTGGACTATAGCGTGTGGGATGATATCTAGCTCTCCTGATTTATCTACAAGGTTCGAACAAAGTATCTTTCCTCCTGCCTGGGAGAAGAACTCCTTGAAGATTTCATATCCATAATTGAAGTCATGGTTTCCTGGAACCAAGAAATCTACTTTCCCCTCCTTCAAAGCTTTGGCTTGGGGAAAGGGATGAAAGAGTTTTTTATCCATTACATATTTAGAGAGAACAGAGCCTTGGAGATTGTCACCACAATCTATGACTACAGTATCTTCATCTTTTTTATAAGACTCGATAATTCTGTAATATCCGATATTTCTCTCCCCTACACTACAATAATCAGTTGGGAAGAGATATGAGTGAAGATCACTTGTATAGATTATTCTCATGTCAAATTCCTCTTGCAAGCCTATTTCTAAGCTTGTTTGAGAACCATTCGATAATAAGGATTAATATAATCAACCCCACAAGGATAGCTCCTGCCTGGTCCCACTTATAGCAGTTCATGGCAAATACTAATGGCGCTCCGATTCCGCCTGCTCCCACAAGACCAAGGACAGTGGTATCTCTAAGGTTCATATCAAAGCGGTAGATGAGTGTTGAAGCAAAGTCTGCCGATATCTGCGGCACTATTCCATATCTGATCTTCTGGAATGTAGTGCAGCCTGAGGCATCAAGAGACTCCAATATCCTTCCATCCAAGTCCTCTATGGACTCAATGAACATCTTTGAAATCATTCCTATGGAACATACACTCATTGTCAATAAGCCTGCAAAGGGGCCAGGTCCTGTAACTCTGATGAACATTAAGCCATACACAAAGGCTGGTATTGTTCTTATAGCCATTACTATCGTCCTAAATACAAGGGCAATAGGCTTAGGCACTACGTTTGTAGCTCCCAAGAAGGCAAATGGAATTGCCAGTACTGCACCCACAAGTGTGCCTAAGAAAGCTATACATAGTGTCTCCAACAATAAATAAGGTACACCCTCTGTAGTAAAGTTGAACAACAGGGACGTGGACGGGTGGAATATTCCGCTTATTATTGATTTGGCCACGGCCCAACCATCCACTTCCGTTCCATCTGTTCCTTTAAATGCCGTACTGGACCAAGCGATCAAGAATGCCATAATCACCAGGACGGCGGTAACCATGATCCACATCTTAGGCCTTGCTTCATACATTTCCTGTATCGTCATTCCTGGCTTCCAGGGGCTAGGTTTGGTCTTCTTTTCTTTCTTCATATCTTTCCCCCTTAACTCAGCTTCTCTCTAAGCCAGTAGCTTAGATATTCTATGATGACTACAGTAATGAAAAGAATGATCAGAATCATTCCGACTCTCGAGTAGTTTCTCCAGCCTATCTCGGAGTTTAGGATCAGTCCTATTCCTCCTGCTCCTACGTATCCAAGGATTGCGGCATATCTTACGTTTCCTTCAAAACAGTAAAGGCTGTTTGACAGATATCCAGGAAGAACCTGAGGAAGAACGGATTCGATGAAAGCTCTGACTTTAGTACAGCCCATGGCTTCCATTGCTTCAAAGGGCCCCATATCCACTGTTTCAATCTGCTCATAGAGCAGCTTCCCCACATAAGCAAATGTAAATATAGCAATTGAAACTGAGCCTGCAGTGGTACCTAGGCCAAAGATGAATGTTGCAATCAAGGCTGTAACAAGGGTAGGAAGAGTACGGGCTACAGAGAAAAGGAGTCTGACAACTACTATGACAACCTTGTTCTTTATGATATTGGAAGAAGCCAGCATTGCAACAGGAATGGCAACCAAGGCTCCTACAAGGGAACCTATGATGCTCATCTTAATAGTATCGAACAATGGTCCCCAAATAGATGGAATGTACCCCGGGTCTGGGGGAAACATTTTTCCCAGTATTACCCAAAATTGATTTCCTCTCTTTGCCAAAGTGGAAAGATTGAAGCCAGTAACCTTAATAGAAACAATAGAAGCGATAAGTAGTATCAAGATTACCAGAGGTGCTCTTGACGCCTTCTCTTCTATTTTCTTTCCATTTGCCAAAGTATATTCCTTTGGTTTGAAGATTTTATCATAGAGCGCCATACTATTCCCTCTTTAACAAATCTTCGCTGGAACCTACTTTGTCCAAATCACCGCCGTAGATCTCTTTTAACACCTCGTTGTCTATATCCGATGCTTTTCCGTCATATACTATCTTTCCAGCTTTGATGCCAATGATTCTGTCCACATATTCCAATGCCAGATCCACGTGATGGATATTTATCAAGACAGATATGTTCATCTCCTTGTTTATCTTTTTGAAATCATCCATTACTTGTCTTGCCGTCACTGGGTCTAGAGCTGCAACAGGCTCATCTGCAAGAATAATCTTCGGGTTCTGCGCCAAGGTTCTAGCCAGTGCTACACGCTGCATTTGTCCCCCTGAAAGCTGGTCGCAGCGCATATATGCCTTATCCAGTATTCCCATGTTGTCCAAGGCTTCAAGAGATTTTATTTTCATTTCTTTTGGAAATATTCCAAAGAGCACTCGCCAAAAAGGCAGATCTGGAACAAAAGATGTAAGGACATTCTTTATTACAGTTGTTCTTGTTACTAGATTGAATGACTGGAATATCATACCAATCTGTCTTCTAAATGCCCTTAGTTGCTTTCCCTTGAGGCTTTCAACGTCGACTCCATCCACAGTCAAGCTTCCATCTGTAATGTCATGCATTCTGTTTATGGAACGGATGAGAGTTGATTTTCCAGCTCCGGAAAGACCTATAATCCCAACAAATTCACCTTGCTCGATTTTTAGGGATACATTATCAAGGCCCTTTACTCCATTTGGATATACTTTGCTTACTTTGTCAAAGATAATCATGAAAACCTCCAGGGAAAGGGCAGATTGCTCTGCCCTGTTTTATTACTTCTTAAAGAGAGACTGTACTGTGCGTGCAGCGTCATAATCACTATCCTGAGCAACCTGATAACCTTCATGGTTGTAGATTGATATGACCTTCTTTCCCTCTTCAGTCTTTGCAATCTCAATAAATGCTTCCTGCAAAGCGCTGATGAATTCCGGTGTCATCTTTTCAGAAGCCTTAGATGCGCTGATAGTGTCGTTCATGATGAAGTCTGTAACACCGATGACATCCATGTCTTCCCAAATTGTGTTTGGTCTGCCCCATTCGCTCATCCACTTTCCTTCGTAGTCCTGTCTGCCGTCAGCGTAACATACGATTACGTCATACATACCGGAAGCAAGACCCGCAAATGCAGCTGCATAACCAGCCTGAACAGCATGATCAAGATCTGCCACTGTCTTTCCAAATCTCTCATAGAGCCAGATTGAAGGATAGATGTATCCTGCACTGCTGGTTGTTGAAGCAACGCCCCATGAGCAAGCATTGAGCTCATCCCATGTCAACTCTTCTCCATTGTTTACCTTTGCAGCTAGAGCCTTTCCTTTTTCTGTGATTCCACTGTAGATAAGAGAGCGGTAACCGACAACCATTTCGTCACTATTTGTAATAGGCTCGTTGCTGTTCCATTCTTTTGGATCGTCAGAGTTGACTGACTTTCCCTTTCTAAGTGCTGTCAAAATTACTTCAGCTCCATCTTCGTACTGTACATATGTACCTGCAGGAATGAAGGCAAGGTCAGAAGTTCCAGCATCCAAAGCCTCTCCAGCTGTCTCGTAAGATGTACCTACAAGAATCTTGACGTTGTCTACAGTCCAGCCTTCTTTTGCAAGCTGATCCTTCAAAAGGCCCTCCAAAGGCTTTGTTGCAACTACGATATCATCTGTATCCCTTGATGGAACGAATGTGATACTGAGTGTGTCAACCTTTTTGGAGTCTGCAGCACTTTCACCTGCACCATGTGCAAAGAGGGATGCTACGAGTGAGACGATGACTAAGAATACGATAGTCTTTTTCATAGATTTTCTCCTATTTCATACCCGAAGGTAGTTTTTTTTAATAAATATTTACTTAAAAGTATTAAAGAGATCCCCATGTCAGCCATCCTTTCTTTTTCAATCAGACAGCCTCAAATGTGGCTTGAATATAGACTTTTAATGGAGGTGCAGGCCTCTTAAGTCGTGAGTAAATTAGAAGATTAGTTATTTCCCAAAGCTGTTCCGAACACATTCTGACAACAGGATATTTTGTTTTCTTGTAATCTAAATCAATATCTCTTCTGAGAATGAGGATAGGTTTCTTTTCGCTTTTTTCGTACTCTTCAAGTACACCATTTTCAATTAACTGAGTTCCCAGCACAACGGCATCGGCCCCAAGAGAGAGGGCTTTTCTCATCATCTCCCTGCCAGAGTTGTCAGTAAGGTCTCCAAGCAGAAACAAATCTTCGTTATAGACACCCTCATCCCTCATTACGCTTCTTACGCCTTCAGTTCTTCTATATCCGATTCTAATTCCAGCTTCTTCATTAATACCATTAAGAAATGCTATTCTCCTAGCTCCATTTTCTTTCAGATACTCGAAACATTTTTTTACCGGGGTGTCGTAGTCGATGAACATCCTGTCGAAGATAGTATCGTTTTGGTTGTTGTTGAGAAATATGATGTTGGGAGAAGAGAGAATCATTTCGTCTATCTCTTCTTCACTAAATATGCCAACAGCTATTATGGCGTCAAGTTCTCTTGTGACTCCTCTTTCTAGTCTTGAGAAGGAATACTCTACGTCTAACTGTGATAGTGGAACCAAGTTTTCATACGAGAACTCTCTTCGTCTGGAGGCCGGGACACTGTGCCAGTCTGCTATTCCTACATTTATGACTTTTGCATCGTCTTTTTTCTGTCTGGGTGTCCTATAGCCCATCTCTGCAGCAGCCTTTCTGATAGCGAGCCTTACCTCCTTCGATACAATAAAGGTAGGATCCTGATTTAACACTCTGCTTGCGGCGGCCTGAGAGACGTTCGCTTTTTTTGCTATATCCGACAACGTAGCCATAACAACCTCATAATAGCAATGATTATTGGTATAATCAAATATTTTTAATGAAAATTTACTTAAACTTTTTATCTACTGAGAGTCAAAAATACGGCACTTTCGTGCCGCATTTTACCTAGATTCCTCTGTAACTTTCCAAAGCTTCTCGAGATTATAGAATTCTCTCAAGTCTGGGCTCATTAAGTGGATTACGATTTCACCACAGTCAATAAGCTCCCATCCATCGTCTCCTGGGGTCTTATGTCTGTTATTGACTTTAAGACCAAGATCGTTGATTTCATCCCAAAGCTGGTG
>JALFCJ010000306.1 GCA_022771185.1 Spirochaetales bacterium
CTACAACATGGTCAAGTTCAGTGAAGCTACAAACGAGTGGTTCCAGCAGGCAGCTGCATTCGAGGACTACTGCGTAGGTAAGACAGCTGACGAAGTCCTTGCTCTCCCTACACGTGTCAGAGGTGCAGACGAGCCACATCCAGGCTACGTTGTAACAACTGACGAGACACTCTTTGCTTCTTGCTCAATATCTATTCCTGGTTTCCAGAGCGTAATAGCAAAGGCTGCTAAGAACGCTGAGTGATATGAAAAAAAGACTCTTTATGGTGGGGGCCGTTCTGGCCCTCATCACACTGATAGTTATATCAGGCTGCTCAAAGAAAAAAGTTGAGAATACTCCCAGTACCACAGAGGTGGATACTAAGAATGTTCGAAACCCAAAGGGAGAGGGAAGAGTCTACTATGACCTCTTCGACACTGTCTCCTATATATATTCTTATAAGGGAGACAGTGAGGAAGAGTTCACAGAAAACTGCGATATGGTTTATTACTTATTGCAGAAGTATCACATTCTCTTCGATATCTACCATGAATATAGTGGTGTAAATAATCTTTGTACTATTAACAAAAATGCTGGTGGAGACTACTTGGATGTTGATCCGCTTCTTATGGATTTTCTCCTCTATGCAAAAAAAATGAATGAGCTGACAAAGGGTGAAATGGATGTAATGATGGGTTCTGTTTTGACTCTTTGGCATGAAGGTAGAAATAGTAACCCGCCTTATTTACCTGATAAAGAAGCACTGGAAAATGCAAAGAACTATATCGGCTTTGAATATTTGGATATAGACGAGGAGAATAATCGGGTTAGAATTAATAACAGTAACGCCAGCATTGATGTTGGTGCCCTTGGAAAGGGGTATGCAACAGAAAAGGCTGC
Organism: Spirochaetales bacterium; assembly: GCA_022771185.1. Classification (GTDB taxonomy): domain Bacteria; phylum Spirochaetota; class Spirochaetia; order Sphaerochaetales; family Sphaerochaetaceae; genus Ornithospirochaeta. The sequence continues at coordinate 881 of JALFCJ010000306.1, forward strand.
AGAGCTACTGGAAGAAAAAGGTATCAGTAGTTATGTTCTCAATATAGGAGGGAACATAAGGATTATTGGTACAAAGCTTGATGGTTCTGGCTGGAGTACAGGGATAAGGGATCCTAAGAATCCTGAGTCTGCTTTTGCCATAACAATCGAAGTCAAGGATACAGCTGTAGTGACAAGTGGCAGCTATGAGAGATATTTTGTAGTTGATGGCGTGAAGTATCCACACATTATTGATAAGGATACTTTATATCCTGCTGTTTATTATGACTCTCTCACTGTCATAACCAAAGACAGCGGACTGGCAGACTGTCTTTCTACAGCTTTGTATTGCATGCCTCTTGATGAGGGAAAGAAGTTGGTGGATAGCCTTGATGGTGTAGAATGTATCTGGATTGAGCCAAATGGCAATATCGAGATGACTGACAGAGTCAAGGATTTGGTGATAAAGTAATATAAATAAGGAGGGCATATAGATGCTTTTCAAAAAAAAGATATCGGCAGTCCACGTACCTCACTGCAAGTCTACTCAAGACAAGCATAGTGTCCGCATTGCACCGCCTGAATCTGTAACAATACCAATGAGCATGCACTCTGGTGTGCCTGCTGTTCCTATTGTTAGTGTAGGCGACCATGTGTACAGAGGACAGTTGATTGCAAAAGAAGGTGAGGGTAGAGTATCTTCTCCGATTCATGCATCTGTCAGCGGTAATGTCACAGATGTGACTGATAAGTATATTTCCATTAAGAGCGATGGAAAGATGGAGAATGATCCTGATATGAAGGCTCCGAAGCTTGAGACTTTGGATGACTTCTTGGATGGATGCCGCAAGAGCGGAATAGTCGGTCTTGGCGGTGCCGCTTATCCATTACATGGTAAGTGGGAAGCTGTAAGAAAGAATAAGATCGAGACTGTTCTTATCAACGGAGCCGAGTGTGAGCCATATTGTACTGCAGATAACAGAACAATGGTTGAAGACAGCGACCACATTAAGAGCGGAATCGAGATTTTGAAGAGATTTGTAGGTGCTAAAGAGTATATTATTGGAATCGAGGCCAATAAGCCTGAAGCAATTTCTCACCTTACAGAAGTATTCAAAGATGATCCATCTGTTATCGTAAAGACTCTTGAAAGTGTATACCCCCAGGGAGCCAAGCAGGTGTTGCTATGGAATGCAACAGGTAAAGTGGTTGCTGCAGGTCAGCGTCTTGCTTCTCTTGGTGTAATCATCACAAACGTAACGACACTGGCTAAGATGGCACTTTACTTTGAGACAGGGATGCCTCTTATTGAGAAGTGTGTCTCTGTAGATGGAAGCGCTGTAAAGGAGCCAAAGAATATTATTGTTCCTATCGGAACCAGCTTTGAGTACTGCCTTGAAGCTTGCGGTGGTTTTAAAGAAGAGCCAAGAAAGGTAATCGAAGGCGGTCCTATGATGGGTAGAACTGTCCCTGACTTAAACGAGAGCGTGGTCAAAGCTACAAACGGTATTGTGGCAATGGGCGAGAAAGAAGCAACACTCTCCCAGCCAAGTGCTTGTATCCACTGCGGTAAGTGTGTAGAGGCTTGTCCGTTGAACCTTAACCCTGTTGCTTTTGCCAAGGCACTCAATATGGAAGACGAGGACGAGAAAGAAGCTCTCTTGAAGAGAGAAGATGTAGCTCAGTGCATGGAATGCGGATGCTGCGCTTTTGTTTGTCCTGCACACAGACCTCTTGTCGCCAACAATAGGGAAGACAAGCGTTTCATGAGAAGTAGGAGAAGATAGTGATGGAAAAGAAATATAATCTTCTTAATGTGTCTTCACCACACTTCCACGATAATTCCTCCACAAGAAGGATTATGTTGGATGTAGTGATTGCACTTTTACCTGTCAGCGTCGCTTCTGTCGTAATCTTTGGAGTCAAGGCTCTGGTGTTGATTGTGACATGTGTGCTTTCTGCAGTGCTGGCAGAGTATGTTTTCAACTTAATCGTTAAGAAACCATGTACGATAGGAGATTTCTCTGCAGTTGTTACTGGTCTTCTGTTGGCTTTGAACTTGGGTACTGAAGTAACTATTCCTCAGGCAATTATTGGTTCAGTTTTTGCAATCGTCTTTGTAAAAGGAATCTTCGGAGGACTAGGAAAGAACTTTGCAAACCCTGCAATAACAGCTCGTGTCTTCATGCTCCTCTGCTTCTCAACTGTAACTTCTTTTACAGTTCCAAAGTGTGTAGAGTTGGTTTCAAGTGCAACTCCACTTGTAAATTTGAAGGCTGGAAACATGGATCTTCTTCCGACACTGTCTCAGATGCTTCTTGGCTTACATGGCGGTAGTATCGGAGAGACATGTATCATCGCACTTGTAATCGGTTGGGTTTATCTTTCGGTTAGAAAAGTAATAAAGTGGTATGTACCATTTGCATATATTGCAACCGTATTTGTTCTCTTCCTTGCTGCCTCACAGAGCCCGATAGTCGCCCTCTATGAGATTCTCTCCGGTGGTCTCTTTATCGGAGCTATATTTATGGCTACTGACTACTCATCAACACCTTTACATGTGAAGGGCAAGGTAGTGTTCTGTATTCTCGCAGGTATCATTACATTTATTATCAGAAAATTCTGCGGATATCCGGAAGGTGTATCCTTCTCAATTCTGATCTGTAACCTGCTTGTACCATACATCGAGCACTTTACTAGAAATATTCCATTGGGAGGTAGTGCAAATGGCAAATAAGTCAGTAAAAAGCATAATTCTTCCTGTAATAGTAGTCATTCTGGCTTTTGTTATCTTATTCCTTGTGAACCTTTGGACTTATCCATTGATTGTAGAGTCCAGAATGCAGGGAGAAGTAGGCCCGGCTATGGATGTCATGCCTAATGCAAAGGGCTTTGAAGAACTTCAGCTTGATAATATTCCATCTACTGTAAAGACAGTCTACAAAGAAACAAGTGGACAGGGATATGTAGTAAAGGTCAGCACAAAGGCTGGATTTACAAAAGAAGCTATAGTCTTCTATGTTGCCATCGACGGAGAGAATAAGGTCCAGAAGATCAATGTCACCGAGTATCCAGAAACAAGAGACGTAGGCGACGGTTACGTAGATACATTCATCGGATCCGACAGCACACTCAGCACAGTAGATCTAGTTGCAGGTGTAACATACTCTTCATCTGCCATCAAGAACGGTGTCGCTGATGCTTTCAAGGCTTTAAGTGACAACAGCCTCATTGTTGCAGCTAAGAAGGAGCCTAAGCAGCTCTATGAAGAGTTGATGCCTGTAGTATTTGGAACAGCAGTCAACCCAGCTGGCATGATGGCTCAGGAAGAGTTTACTTCTTCTGTCAGCGGTGTAGTTAAGGCCCAGAAGGCTCTCAACGAAGGAGCTGTTGCATACTGGTATACAGACGGCGACAATAACTATGCCGTCGTTACAAACGGAAAGATAGCAAAGGTCTATGACCTTGAAGGAAATGAAGTTTCTTCACTCTCTTCTTCTGTACTCTCTTCTCTCATGGAAGAAGCTAAGACGATGGTCAAAGACAACTCTTCCAGCGATATCAAGAGATTCAAGAAGTATGTTCCTTCCAGCACAGTAACTGAAATCGATGTTCCACTGTTTAATAACGTCACAACTGCTTTCCAGTGTGTAAACGAGAATGGAACTTACTATGGATTTGGAGTCAGAAGTTATGCATTTGAGAATACTCCTCTCACAATGTATATCTCTATTGACGACAATGGTGCCATCTACTCATTTAACTGTTCATCCCTCTATGTGGAGCCAGAGTACTTCACTCACTCCGAACCTGATAACTATACGGAGGGACTTGTCGGTGTAACAGAATCCTGGAGTGGAGATGAGGCGCTTATTACTGGTGCTACTCTTACAAGCGAAGCAGTAAGAGATGCTATCAGTGATGTCTTTGAAAGCTTCAAGGCTATCAAAGGAGGCAACTAATGGAAGAGAAATATAGGAAAATACTTGTTGAACTGATATTCCTTGGTCTTACACCTGCTTTTGCAGCTACTATAAATACTGTTTCTGCTGTATCTATGGAAGTTGGAATCATCTTCATTATGGTCATGTCTACTTTGACTATGAGACTTTTGAGACGTTTCGTAACTGAAGAAAACAAATACTTTGTAACTTTGATCGTAACGACTCTCTATTCCTCCATATTCCAGATGGTTACTGAAGCATATTTTATCGATGCTTACAAGAATATCGGAATGTATATCGCTCTCTGTTCCATCAATATGATGCTCTTCGGTGTTGCTCAAGGAGCTACAGGAAAGGAAGAGAAGCACATGGTGGCCAAAGTGTTGTTGTTCTCTTTGATTTTCGGTTTTGTCATTTACTTCGTCGGATCAATGAGAGAAATCATGGGAGTCGGTACATATTGGGGACAGGTGAAAGATATCTTCGGTGAAGTGAAGTTCGCAAATATCCCAGTCAAGTACTTCTCAAATCACAAGGTCCTTATTCTTCAGAAGGCACCTGGAGCCTACATCGTCGGAGCAATCGCAACTGCAATTGTGGCATATGTATTGAAGAAGACAGCAAAAAAGAAGGAGGCTAAATAATGAGTATTTCTGAGATGTTTACAGTTCTCATTGCCTGTGTCTTTGTAAACAACTATACTCTCGAGCACTTCATGGGCTTCGAGCATATAGCTTCGGATACGTCTAAGAGTCTAAAGTATAACGGCAGAGTCAGTTTGTTGTTGACAGTGGTCCTTCTTATTGCCACCTCAATTACTTTTCCTCTTGACAAGTGGGTCCTCTCAAATTCATTGGAGTGGGCGAGAACGCTATCTTATGTCCTTGTAATTGCATTCTCTGTATTTATCGTAGAGAAGCTTATTATGACAAGAACAACTGATTGGCTTAAATATGACTCTATAAATGTAATTCTCAACTCAGTTGTTCTTGGAACACTACTGTTGAATAAGAGTTATAACTATGACTGGCTTACTTCCTATGTCGCTGTAATTGGTACAGGTGTAGGATACTTCGGTGTGGCCCAGGTAGTCTGCGGACTAAGAAAGAGGATAGATATGAAAGCTGTACCTGAAAGCTTCAGAGGTGTTCCGATTTATCTTGCTACACTGGCAATCATCAGCTTTACAGTCTATGCTTTTGCATGATGAATAAAAAAAGAATTGCAGACGCATCAGTTATAGTTTTTTTTCTCTCTATATCCCTTCTTCTCTTTCTCTTTCTAGGAAAAAGAAAAGAAGGGAATGAAGTGAGAGTGATGGTGGAAGGAAAAGAGATAGGAGTATACTCTCTTTCCCAGGATGGTGAGTACCATCTGAACGGCGGATCCAACATTCTCATCATAGAAAATGGAAAAGCATATATGGCCGATGCAGACTGCCCTGATAAGTTATGTGTCAGACAGGGTAAGATTCATAGAAACGGTGAGACTATCACATGTCTGCCAAATAAGCTTACTGTCACAGTTATCGACGAAGAAGGGGAAGTGGACTTAGTCCTATAATATGGAAACAAGAAAGATTGCAAGAATGGGGCTTCTTGTAGCTCTATCTATGATTTTAAGCTATGTGGAGAGTTTGATTCCTGCTTTTGTTGCAGTCCCAGGTGTAAAAGTGGGATTGGCAAATATTGTAGTGATCTTCGCTCTTTATACATTAGGCCCTATAGAGGCTCTGATTGTCTCGTTATTACGTGTCATTCTTTCTTCATTTCTATTTGGCTCTGTGCTTTCTCTTCTTTATTCTCTTAGCGGAGCATTGTTGTCCCTAGGTGGAATGATATTGATGAAAAAATTGAAGATATTCTCCACTACTGTAGTAAGTGTAACTGGAGGAGTTCTTCATAATGTTGGTCAGATATTAGTTGCATGTCTTGTACTTGAGACAGATGTGCTACTATACTACCTTCCGGTTCTGATACTTAGCGGTGTTATTACCGGCGCAGTAATCGGAATAATAGCGTCTCTTGTAATTATGAGACTGGAAAATAATATTAGGAGCTGATATGGCTGAAAAATATTCTCCTGTCAGGGATACAGAAGGAAAAGACTTCTCCCCGAAGTTTTTTGAAACTCAAGGTAAAATGGGTAGATTCCAGAAGGCTATCCACTGGATTACGTCTTACTTGGAAATGGCATTGACTATCCTTCTTCTCGTTGGAATAGCTGCTTCTTTTATCCATGTTCCAGGACTATTGGGTGATATTCTATCTAGAGATTATTCATTCTTGATGGATCTTGTTAACTATGTAGCGACTATTATAATTGCAATAGAACTTATCCATGTCCTTAATTCTCAGAATCTTGAATCAGTAATAGAAATCTTGATGCTGGCTTTTACAAGGGAACTTGTAATAAGAGAGTGGAATATGTGGCAGCTTCTGATAGGGGTTGCTTGTATTGCAGGTCTCTTTGCTACAAAGAAATGGCTTTTGAGTAGGGAAGAATAGTAATGGCTATAGTATTGGATAATTGCTCTTATTCATACTCAAATAACCTGGAAGAAAATGTGTTGTCCGGCGTCTCCTTTAGAGTAGATGCCGGTTCTTTTATTTCTGTCATCGGTCCAAATGGATCGGGTAAGTCTACACTGGCAAAACTCCTTAACGGGTTATATATACCCACATCTGGTAGAGTGGAAGTTGATGGATTATCAACGAGGGAAAAGAAGAATATTCCCCAGATAAGACGAAAGGTTGCCCTTCTTTTTCAGAATCCAGATAATCAGATAGTGGGAGACACCGTTGAGGAAGACACAGCCTTCGGCCCAGAGAATTTAGGGCTAGATAGAGACGAGATAACAAAGAGAGTGGAAGATTCTCTTTCCAAAGTAGGCCTCTTAGAAAAACGAAAAATGTCTCCCAATACCCTTTCTGGAGGAGAGAAGGCAAGGCTAGGGATAGCTGGTGTTCTTGCTCTAGAGCCTGAAGTCCTGGTCCTTGATGAAGCTACTGCAATGCTTGATCCAAAGGGAAGGAGGGAGGTGATGGAGATCCTCCATGAGCTATGGAAGAATCAAGGAAAGACAATAATACTTATTACTCACCATCCTGAAGAGACAATCTATGGAGAGAGAATCATCGTCCTTGATAAAGGCGAGATAAAACTGGATGGAAGTGTTGAGGAAGTATATAGAAATAGCGGGAAGTTAAAAAAATTGGGTCTGGAGCTTCCTTCGTATGTAGAGCTTTCACTTCTCTTGAAAGAGAAAGGAGTAATCGACGATATTGCCTTCGATTCTTCTTCTCTATGCACACTCATGGAGAATAAAAAATGATAAGAGACGTTACACTTGGACGCTTCTTAGAGGGGGATGGAGTATTATATAAGCTGGATCCAAGAACAAAGCTTATGGGATTATTGCTCTATATTGTCTCTCTTTTTGTCTTTAAGACATGGCTAGGGTTTGTTCTTACAATCGTTTTCTTTCTCCTCTTAAGGATACTATCAAAAATATCCTTTAATTATATGGTGAAGGGGTTGAAGCCTGTATTCTTTATTATTCTTTTTGCCACTATATTTAATGTCATCTTGGGCCAAAGCGATTGGGTTAAGACTCTCTTCACTCTTTGGAGAATGATAGGAGCTGTCTTGGCTTCCAATATCCTTACACTTACAACTAGACCCAGGGAAATAAGCGACGCCTTGGAGAAGGGCTTATCTTTTCTCTCTGTCATACACTTTCCAGTCCATGAGTTGGCAACTATCATCTCTCTTGCTTTCAGGTTTATTCCAATCCTGACGGAGGAAGCGGGAAGAGTAATAGATGCTCAGAAGAGCAGGGGCTCCAGAATTGGAGAAGGAAAGATTTCCGATAAAGCCAAATCTGTTATGCCGATAATTATTCCTTTATTCATCTCAGCTTTCAGACGCTCGGATGAGTTGGCTCTTGCCATGGACTCCAGGTTATATGGAAGTGGAAAGAGAAGCGTATGGAAAAAGATGGAATATAGTAAACTAGATTTCTATGGATATCTTATTTCTGTACTAATATTAGTCTTGATGGTTGTGGATAGGTGCGTACTATGAAATTGAGAGTTGAGAGTGTCAGTTATAATTACAGAAGCGGTGTTGAAGCTCTTAGTGATATTTCATTTAGTATAGAGCAGGGCACTATCTATGGCATAATGGGAGAGACTGGAAGCGGCAAGTCTACTCTTCTTAAACTTCTTAATGGTCTATATACTCCCTCAAAGGGAAGGATCTTCTTGGATGATGAAGATTACTCTTCAATCCCTTCATCAACTCTTCCATTTAGAGTGGGCCTTGTCTTTCAATACCCTGAGTCACAATTATTTGAAGAGAGTGTAATACTTGATGTAGCTTTTGGTCCAAAGAATAAGGGTAGAAGCAAAGAAGAGGCAATTAGTGACGCTGAGAAGGCCCTCACGACAGTAGGTCTAAAGAAAGATAAGTGGAATAAGTCTCCTTTTAATCTCTCTGGAGGAGAGAAAAGAAGAGCAGCATTGGCTGGAATAATTGCTATGGACCCTGAAGTCTTGGTGCTGGATGAAATAGCTGCAGGCCTCGATAAAGAAGGAAAAGACAGGATATTCTCAGTATTGGAGAATCTAAAAATTGAAGGCAAGACAATAATCTTTGTCTCCCATAGCCCCGACGATGTAGCGCGATATGCAGAGAGAGTCTTGGTTCTTAATAAAGGCAAACTCAAGGTGGAGGGAGATGTCAGAGAAGTATTCTCTTCTCCCTCTGTTCCTAAGCCACAAGCTGAAGTTATTGCATCAGAAATGAGAGAAAAGGGTATAAATATCCCTTCACCAATTTTGACACTTGAAGAGCTCTCCGACGAGATAGTTAAGGTAGAGAATAAATGAAGTCTTTCTGGAATGAGATAAAGAATGAAAAGCGTCCAGTTGTCATATATGGAACAGGGGATGCGGCAGAAAGACTCTTTTATATGCTAAAAGAAAGAGGCATAAGGACTATGGCTTTCTCTTCCTCGTCTTCTTTTGTTAGAGACAGATCCTTTCTTGGTTATAAAGTTTTACCAATGGAGAGAGTGAAAGAGATCTTTGGCTCTGATATCGTCTTACTACTAGGTTTCGGCTCCCACGATAAAAAAGTGATAGACCACATAACAGCTTTATCTAAGGAGTATGATCTATATATTCCAGACCTGCTGCTTAATAGAGAAAACGATGCAGTAACAGAAGAGACACTTGAAAAAGAGAGAAAGAGAATAGAGTGGGCTTTCTCTCTTCTTTCTGACCCTTTTAGCCGTGATGTGTTCTCTTCAACTTTGGAATATAGGATTACTGGAAGAATAGAGCCACTATTGAAAGTAGGGAGAGAGGAAGATGAGAACTGGAATCTCCTGGAGCCAAATAAAGGCGATGTATTCTTTGATGGTGGCGCTTATAACGGTGACACTATATCCCTCTTCATTAATAAAGCCGGCGGCTACAAAGAGATCTACGGTGTAGAGCCGACGCCACTCTCATTCAGAAGAATGAAAGAGAGAATAGGAGAGAAAGAGGGAATAAAACTATTTAATACGGCTCTTGGATCAGAAGACGGAGAAGTAAGCTTCTCTACCGGGCACGGAAGAGGTAACAAAGTACAAAGTGGTAGTGGCACCGAGGTACGAAGTATAGATAGTATCCTTAAAGGAAAAAGAGTGGACGTCATTAAGCTTGATATCGAGGGGGAAGAGGAGAATGCACTGGAGGGTGCGAAAGAGAGTATAAAAAAGTACCGCCCAAGAATCTTGCTCTCTGCTTACCATAAGAGTGACGACTATTGGAGACTATTGGAGAAAGTATGGTCTATCAGGGATGACTATAGAGTATATATGAGGAAAAACATCTCTCTCCCAAACTGGGATACATTTTATATCTTGAAATAACAGTACTGTCATAGATTTGTTATAAATGTTGTAGTAATTTTTAGGTAAAGGAAAGTTATTCTGTAAATGTGAAGGGGGGGGGGGCTTAATAGCTTCCCGTCGAAGGTGAGGTATCGAAGGCATTTTAAGGCTGTTGCCGTTGATGATGACAAAAATGCTCTTTCTCTCTCTCTTTCAGAGCTAAACAAAAACAGTTCTGTTTCGGAAGCTGTTGGGTTTGTCAGTTCCAAAGAGGCCCTTAATTACATCAAGAATCACTATATTCCTGTTGTTTTGTTAGATATCAGAATGCCTGAAATGGATGGAATCACACTAGCCGAGAAGATTCTATCTATAAACCCCAATACAAACATCATCTTCGTCACTACATACTCACACTATCTTCCCCAAGCATTTTCCATTCATGCCTCCGGTTATATTATGAAGCCTTTGGATAATGATAAGCTAAATAACGAAATAGCAAATCTTCGTTTTCCATTGGAAGAAAAGAAGATGGGATTCTATGCTTCTACATTCGGCTCTTTCTCTCTTTCTTATGATGGTGAAAGCGTTAACTTTGAAGATGAGAAAGACAGAGAGCTTATGGCATACCTATTAAACAGAAACGGTATAGCAACAAGTAAAGAAAAGATCGGCGAAGATCTTGATTATTCAATGGAAGAAATTGAAGCCTCTCTAGACCATCTCTTTTCTATGTTTTCAAAGCTGGGTGAAGATGGAGTCTTGTTCAAGACCCGTAAGGGGTATTTCCTCGATACTTCCATGGTTCCTTCCGATGTATCAGAAGCACTGGACGGTGTAATGGAAGCAAAATACTTATTCGCCGGAGAGTATCTTACTCCTTACAAGTGGGCTCAAGAGAGAAGAAAGGAACTAATAAGTCTTCTCTGATACACACTTTGTTCACAGTTTTTCTCAATTGCTGTATCATCTCATAGAGTTTTCTTTTTGGAGGAAATATGAGCGAGATTAGGCATGCAATAAAAAACGGTGAAATAATATTAGAAGAGAATGCTGTAGTCAATGTCACACTCTCTGCCGTCCAGTCCAATTTTTCTGTATATGAGGCATTGAGAGTATTAAAGCGTCATGTAGTACACTTAGATGACCACATCAATAGGTTATATAACAGCGCAAACTCTATTCATCTTCCTCTGCCTGTAGTGGATTGGAATAATGAAATAAATAAGCTTATCAAGAAAGATAATATCGAAGACTGCACAATGAGGATTCTTGTTGTGGGAACAGATACACCTACTTGGTTTATTACTTGGACTAAGCTACTTACTTACCCTGATTCCTACTACAAGGAGGGTGTGGACGTAATAACATACAACGGGGAAAGATTTCTGCCTCAGAGTAAGACAGGTAACTTACTTGTAAACTTCCTCTCCAGGGAAGAGGCAAAAAGAAACAACGCTTTTGAAGCTTTGCTGGTTGATAGATTGGGTAAGATTCTTGAAGGAAGTAGAAGTAATTTCTACGTCCTTAAGGGAGACACAATAAAAACTGCCCCAGACGAAAAGGTGTTGGATGGAATAACCAGGATAAGTGTGTTGAGAGCCGGAAGAGAGCTTGGATACAAAATCGATTATACTTCTCCTTCTCCGGAAGAAATATGGAGTAGCGATGCTATCTTTATTTCATCCACCAGTATGGGGGCGATGCCAATCAGGAGCGTTGACGGCAAAAAATGCCCCTTTGATTCTGATAAGGTGGCTGCAATCTGTAGCCTTGTTAGAAAGTGGGAGTGTGATTAATGATCAAAGCCGAGAATCTTGCTTTCCGTTATGACTCTTATGGTGAGAAAGAGAGTGAAAAAGTATTGAGAAACATAAATCTTACTGTCAATAAAGGCGAAAAGGTCTTGATCCTTGGTGAGCCTGAAAGCGGTAAGACCACACTTTCCCTGATACTCTCTTCCCTTATCCCGGAATTTGTAGATGGAGAAATGGAAGGCAAGGTATGCCCCGAGTGTGAAATGAAGGATAGAATGGGTAAGTATACTCTCGTTCCTCAAAACGCAGGGGAGTTTATTCTCGGAGAAACAGTTGAAGATGAAATAGCATTTCCCTTAGAGAGTCTAGGAATAGAGCGGGAAGAGATTGTAAGGCGAGTAGAAAAAGCTCTCTCTTTCTGGGGGCTCGAATCATTAAGGGAAGCTTCAACAACAGAGCTCAGTGGCGGAGAAAAAAGGCGCTTGATGCTTGCTACTTCTCTTATTACAGACCCTGATTACGTTATTTATGACGAGTCATTCGATGACTTGGATAGGTCATGGAGAAGAGTTCTCAGAGACCATATAAAAGAGAGTAGCGAAGCATCCCTTGTCATGGCTTCACGCTTTATTTCATTTTTCGAAGATCTCTTTGATAGAATCTACATTCTGGAAGACGGAGAGCTAAGGGAATGGAACGGTGAGTTAGCTAGCATTCCTACACCAAATATTGTGAGAAAGGAAAGAAAGAATAAACTCCAGTGTAGAAATATATCCTTTGTACACCCACGACGTTCTTCTTTCTCTTCTCCTTTTGTGTTGAGTGTAGATGACTTCTCTCTGGAAAGCGGGGAGGTAGTTGCTCTCATGGGACCAAATGGGAGCGGAAAGAGTACTTTTTCCCGCATTCTCTGCGGCCTCGATACGCCAAATAAAGGGACCATAATTCTTGATGAGACGCCTTGCAATAAAGAAAGACTGGAGAGAAGTGTAGGTTATATGTTTCAGAATCCTGACTACCAGATATTCCTTCCAACAGTAAAAGATGAACTTTCATACTCTCTCTCGTTCTTGAAGATAAAAGAGAAAGAAAAGGAAAAGAGACTCTCGGAAACGGCAGATCTCTTCTCTCTCTCCCTCTCTGATACAGCTTCATTAATGAGCTATGGAGAGAGAAAGAGACTTCAGAGTGCTATATACTATAGCTTAGATCGTCCCTTTTATATTCTAGATGAGCTTGATAGCGCCCTTACCTATAAAGAAAGTATTTCTATTTTGGAAAAGTTATCTCAAAATGGAGCAGGAATCTTACTCATAACCCACGATGATGATTTTGCATCTGCTGTTGCAGACAGGGAGTATAGGGCGAAGGAGGGAAGGATATATGAAGAATAGTTCTTTCATAGCACTTTCCACACCTTATTATTCATTTGATCCCAGGGCAAAGATCATCTTCACCCTCCTGGTGTGTATTCTTCCATTCCTACCTCTATCTTGGATGGCACAGTGCACTTTGACTCTTATTTCTCTTCTTGTTTCTTTCACTCAAATAGGATGGAAAAATACAATGAAGAACATTAAAGTCATACTTCCTATCATCATTCTTATGACACTACTGATGCCTTTGCAGGGAAGAGGAGGAGAAGCATTATGGAGTGTAAATGGAAGAGTAATAATAAGTGTGGGCTCTGTTCTCTCTTGGCAGAGGATTCTTAATAGATTTCTGCTTCTAAGCCTTATGTGTTCACTACTAATAGAGACTACAAAGTCATCAAGTATTCTACTTGCCTTCCGTTCCTTCCGTCTTCCATATAGCGTGGCCTTGGTACTCTCTCTTTCCCTTCGTCTCATTCCTACTATCTCTGATACTTTTCTTGAAATAAGGGATAGCCAAAGGTTGAGGCTCCCTAATCCTGGAGAAGAGGAAGCGAAAAAGAAGAAGATCACTTCTCTTCTTCCAACTCTTACAAGTGTCCTTGTGGTATCGATAAAAAGTATTGCATCCACATCCGAAGCCTTGGAACTTAGAGGTTATGGAAGAAATAATAAGAGAACATCATACAGAAGTTTAAAAAGTGTCAGAAAAGTATTCCCACACTTTATTATATCTGTTATTGTACCGGCAATCATTGGAATATCACTTCTATATTGGAGGTAAAAAGATGGCAAAAGAAAAGAAGAGTGCGGTAAAGGCTGCTACTCTTGCTGTTTCAATAGCTCTTGTTACAGTGTTTACAACTGTAGTCAAAATCCCTACAGGTGGTGGCGGTTACCTTAACTGCAGTGACGTTGCAATCGCATTTATTGCATATACTCTCGGCCCTGTCACAGCTTTTGTTGCCGGTGGCGTAGGAGCGGCACTGGCAGATGCAATCGGTGGTTATGCACAGTGGGTGCCTATTACATTTGTTGCTCATGGTCTTGAGGGTCTCTTGATGGCTCTTCTTTTGAGAGAAGGTAAGAGAGAGTTTGAAAAGAATGAGTTATGGATTCGTAAGCTACTGGCAGCAATTGTATGTATGATTACTGTTGCAGGTGGTTACTTCCTTCTTGCTGGCACATTCCTTTATGGATACCCGACCGCTGCAGCTGAAATCCCTGGTAACTTGATACAGAGCGGTGTTGGAGCTGTTCTCGGTTTCATTCTCAGCGAAGGCGTCAAGAAAGCATATCCTCCTGTTAAGAGCCTTTCTTGGTAAATCAAAAATAATCTTGATGATATAAGGACTGTCACATACGGCAGCCCTTTTTTCATCAAGAAAAAGGGG
>JALFCJ010000032.1 GCA_022771185.1 Spirochaetales bacterium
AAAACTTCCGATAATACATAGAACAGTAACTATCGGAAGAAGAATTCTCCTAGGAACAAGAATAAGCTTACTCAGTCTTGGAGCTACGATGAGGCCCAATAACAGAAGGAACAAGCATCCAAGGAAGCCTCCTGCAAGAACAGAAGCAAAGAGAGATGGCTGTGTCTTAATAAATAATGGGCCAGGTTGGAGACCGTGAACAATGAAGACACTGAGAATAATGGCTGTGACAGCGTCTCCAGGGACGGCAAGTGTAAGCATAGGAATAAGGGCACCACCAATACAAGCGTTATTACTGCTTTCACTGGCGACTATGCCTTCTACCGCTCCTTCTCCAAATGGACAAGATGGTTTCTTTACTATCTTCTCTGCCGCGGAGTAAGCAATAAAAGAAGCTACAGGACCGCCAGCTCCTGGCAGAGCTCCAATAAATGTTCCTATAACAGAGTAAAGCATTGAATGAGGGAAATGCTTGAACATATCCTTGGCACTGATCTTCTCTTTCTTTATTTCGCTTACTTCTGCTCCCATTCGTCTTTCAGCAATTGCAGATATAACTTCCGTCATACCAAAGAGTCCTACAAGAGCAGGAACAACATTTATTCCTCCCTGTAAGCTTCTTATTCCCAGAGTGAGACGTGGGCGTCCCATTACACTGTCCATTCCAATCATTGCAACAAATAAGCCTATTGCCGCGCTTACTAGTCCCTTTGTAAATGACTTACTTGTTAGGCTTCCTACTGCCAGGAGACCGAAGAACGAAAGAAGAAAGTAATCTATTGGATGGAACTTCAAGGCTATAGAAGATATAGGGCCAGAAAGAAGAGCAAGAGCAACAAAACCAAATACTGAACCTACGAAAGAATATACAGTAGCGAACTTGAGAGCCTTGTTTGCTTCTCCCCTCTTACTTAAGGGATAACCGTCAAATGCAGTGACAACACTACTTGGAGCTCCTGGAATATTAATAAGAATGGCAGAGAGTGCCCCAGAGAATACTCCGACAACATATAATCCCATTATAGTCGCCATAGCATCCGATGCACTCCATGAATAAGTGACAGACACAAGAAGTGCTGTAGCCATTGTTACAGATAGCCCTGGGATAGCTCCGATAAATAATCCCAATACAGAACCAAGGAGAACGAGAAGAATAAATCTGAAGTCTGTGAAATATGATAAAAGCATACTAAAGTTCATGCATCTCCTCCTATAATCCCAAATACCAGAATATCTTGCCTTTTGGCAGCATTACAGATAGATACTTGGCAAATAATAGGTAAATTAAGACCGATGATATTACAGAAACCAGTAGTATAAACCACCATCTTCTCTCCCCTAGAAGCATCATCAATAACACTAGAAGGATGATAGTAGAGAGAACAAACCCGAGGAAATTGAATACAAGGAGATAAACAGTACAGACAAGGCCAAATATCAAGAGAGATTTAATATCCACCTTACCCTTTTCTTCCTTTTCACTTTCATTCTTCAAACCTTGTGAAATAATGGAAAGAGAGAGAATGAGAAGAAAGAAAGAGATAATTAAAGGGAACAAATATGGTGAAAGCTTCCATTCTACATTGAAATCTTTATGGGAAACAAACGACATAACAACGCCGAACACTGAAACCAGAAATAAAATAACACCTTCCCAAAAGGTAGATGAAAACTTCCTTTTTACCACACTTAACTCCTTTACGTAGATAACCGCAGGAAGAACAGTCTCCCTGCGGCAAAACTAATTAGATTTTAATCAGGGTCTTTCGATGCCGAATTCTGTTGGGCTATGCTTTGTAACTCCCGCATCATCAAGCATCCAGCTTACCATGCTTTCCCAGCTCTTATAGAAAGCTTCAGCAGCTTCTACAGTAGTATACTGGACATAGAGTTCCTCAAGAGCATTTTCTTTTACGAATGTCTTCCATTCCTGACTCTCTACAACATTCTTTGTTGCCTTTCTCAAGACTTCAACAACATCATCGCTGACATCTTTTGAAACAAGGAAGTTAAGAGGTGTGAAAGCATTCTTCATGTAATCTTTTGCTTCAGGATCAACTTCTTCAAATAGAGGAGCGTCTGGATAGATACTGAGCTTAACATTGGAACTTACACCCAAAAGCTTTAGGTCACCACTCTCAATAAGAGCCTTGACAGTAGAAATATTAGAGTTTGTGAAGTCGACTTCACCGCTAAGAACTGCAAGATAACAGTCACTTCCACTCTTGTAAGCTGTCATGGAAGGAACATATCCCAGCTTCTCCATAATAAGTCCCTGAACGTGGCCTGATCCACCAGGACCTGTGTAACTCATCTTAATTTTTCCAGGATTTGCCTTCATATCAGAGAGAAGATCTTCAAGAGTGTTGTACTTGCTGTTCTTAGCAACGACGATTACTTTAGGGTCATTTACCATAGGAGAAATAATCTTATAGTCAGCATAACTAAGATCGCTAAGCCCCATTACTCTCTGTGTTCCAAGGCTTTCTGCTGTGAAAAGAACTGTATATCCATCGGGAACAGCATCAAGAGCAGCCTGACATCCGATTGAACCTGATGCACCTGCCTGGTTGACAACAGTTACACTAACCCCCAATTCCTTAGAAAGAAGTGCTGCAAACTTTCTACCGGAAACATCAGTGGTACCACCAGCACCATAAGGAACAATCATGGTGATACCCTTTTCAGGATATGTGCTATTTGCTTCTGCTTGGCCTTGTGCGAAAACCGATGACAATAAAAGAAGCGCAGTAAGCGCCAGAACGATGATTTTTCTCATATGATTCCTCTTTTTCATAAATTGAAACACTAAATTTGAGAAAATTCAACAATATTTGAAAAATTTATTCTACTTACTGCATATTATTTCGTTTCGTATTCAATTATCTCAGATTTCTCACTTTTTATGCATAAATTGACTCGATTTCTTTATGGTAGAGATCATTTACTACATTTCTCTTTACTTCCTGCTTTCCTGATAGCTCCTTGCCTACCTTGAATGATTCAGGAAGCAAAGCAAACCTTGAAATCTGCTCATATGTCTTAAAACCATTTGTCTTTGATACTAGTCTAGCAATCTCTTGGTTGATAAGTGATCTCACTTCCTCAATATTCTCCAAGTGTTCTCTGTTTATATATGGCACTCCAGATTCTTTCAGGAATCTTTCGCAGTTTTTGCTGTCTATTACAATAAGAGCACCAAGAGCCTTTCTATCCTGACCTACGACTACAGCTGTCTCAATATATTGGCTGCTTCTGAGGGCTTCTTCAATAGGTGTCGGCTCTATGTTTTCTCCTCCAGAAAGTACAATTGTGTCTTTAGCTCTTCCTACAAGAGAGAAGTCTCCCTCCTTGCTCATTATTGCCAAGTCTCCAGTATGAAGCCAACCCTCTTTATCGATGATCATATTAGTTCTCATCTCATCTTTGTAGTATCCCTTCATAATCTGGTCGCCTTTCATGATAAGTTCGCCCTTTTCTCCTACATTCTTCTCTTTTCCACTCTCAAGATCTACGACTTTCACTATTGTCTCAGGAAGAGGTGAAATGAATGCTTTCTTTGGGCATCTGGTATCTGAGATGCCGATTACAGGACCAGTTTCTGTCATACCATAGCCATTAAGAAGCTTGATACCTACGGCAGCAAAGAAATCCTCCACATCTTTACCCATGCTTCCACCGCCACTAATTCCAAACTTAAAGTTCTTCCCAAGTTTGCTTTTGACCTGTGAAAATACTAATTTCTGTCCTAATGCATTAATAGGCTTAAGTATGATATAAGGGAAAAAACCTATGACTCTATCGACTGCAACGCTACCTGATTTTGTGTGCGCAGTAGAACCAAGAACCTTTTTCTCGGCATTGCTATAATGCTTTCCAATAGACAGGAAGAAATTGAAGAGAGTCTTCTTTACCTTGCTCATTGATCTGACATTCTGATAGACTCCAGCCTTTACTGTCTCCCAGATTCTAGGAACAGAACCCATGTAATCTGGGTTTTCTCTCTGAATATCCGTAAGCATTATTTTTCCTATTGGCTTACTGTAAACGATTGTATGGGAAAGTGAAATAAACAGATACTGTATTATTCTTTCAAACGAGTGCCATACAGGAAGGACACTGAGCCACTTCTCACCTTTTTTAAATGGGTATAGGGTGTGCCCTACTCTACAAATATACAAAAAGTTACCATGAGTAGACATTACACCTTTAGGCAGACCAGTGGTACCTGAAGTGAAGATAATAGTTGCTGTATCACTTTCATCTCCAAGCATAACTTCCCTTTCTATCTTCTCTCTCTCCCCTTCAAAACCAAGTCTTTCTATACCTCTGGAAAGAAGAGCCTTATAAGAGATGACGGAGCTATTTAGCTCAATGCCAGTTTCATCGATGACAATTACGTATTTTAGTTTTGGAAGTCTATCTGATACGCTAGTAAGCTTCTTATATAACTCTAAGTTCTCAACGACACAAACTTCAGCTTCAGTTGTCTTCAATATATATTCAATCTCGTACTCCATGGCATCTCTACCTCTAGGTACATCGATGGCACCGAGGGAAAGTATGGAGAGATCAAGAGCAAGCCACTCAGGTCTGTTATCAGATAAAAGACCTATTCTGTCTCCTCTTTTGACCCCCAACTCCATTAATGCTGACGCAATGGCTTTAGTTTTCTCCAATAGTTGGATGTATGTTGTTGAAACGAAAATACCCTTTTCGTTTTTTCCTCTTTGACATGTAAGCAAAGGATCATTCTTTGCCTTTTCATAAAACATTTGGACTACTGTTCTGTACATGCCATTATTATTTTACACTTTTACACTTTTTGTAAAGATGTAAAGTAATAATAATATGTAACAATTATCATTATTTTGGGGCGCTCTTTCGAACGCCCCTGAATATTAGTTCTTCTTAGCTGCAATAGCTGCTTGAGCTGCTGCCAAGCGAGCGATTGGAACTCTGAAAGGAGAACATGAAACATAGTTGAGACCTGCACTCTGACAGAATGCGATTGTCTTTGGATCTCCACCATGCTCACCGCAGATACCCATCTGCATATCTGGTCTGACACTGCGTCCAAGTCCAACAGCCATCTTCAAGAGTTTTCCGACACCATCGAAGTCGATTGTTGCAAATGGATCGTAGTCATAGAACTGCTTATCTGAGTCACCGACATAGTGTGTGAGGAATGAAGCAGAGTCATCACGTGAGAATCCACAAGTCATCTGTGTAAGGTCGTTTGTTCCAAATGAGAAGAATTCTGCACTTCTGGCAATCTCGTCAGCTGTGAGAGCAGCTCTTGGAACCTCGATCATTGTACCGATTTCGTATGGGATTACAAGATTATTCTCAGCAAATACTTTCTCAATCTCTTCGACAGCCTTAGCCTTACAATAATCGAACTCTTTATAGATGCCTACGAGAGGAATCATTATTTCAGGATTTACCTTGATACCCTTTCTCTTAGTATTGATTGCAGCTTCCATAATAGCTCTTACCTGCATCTTCAAGATTTCTGGATAAACTACAGCAAGTCTGCATCCTCTGAAACCAAGCATTGGGTTGAACTCGTGGAGAGAGTTACACTTCTTGGCAATATCTTCAACACTGATACCCATTGTCTGACTCATTTCGTGACGTGAAGTGTGGTCATTTGGAAGGAATTCATGGAGAGGTGGATCCAAAAGTCTGATGACGACAGGAAGACCATTCATTGCCTCGAAAATACCTTCGAAGTCGCTTCTCTGCATAGGAAGAAGCTCAGAGAGAGCTGCTTCTCTAGCTCTTGTGTTGTCGGCAAGAATCATCTTTCTCATAGCTATGATTCTGTTACCGCCGAAGAACATATGTTCTGTTCTGCAGAGACCGATACCTTCAGCTCCAAGCATTATTGCATATCTGGCATCCTTAGGTGTATCAGCATTTGTTCTTACGCTCATGGTCTTGATTTCGTTTACATATCCCATGAACTTCTTATAGTCCTGATAGAGCATTGACTCGCTCTCTCTCATTGTGCCTTCAAGAACCTGCATGATTTCACTTGGCTTTACTGCAATCTTTCTTGCATATACAGCACCTGTAAAGCCGTCGATTGCCATGTAGTCGCCTTCCTGAAGAGTCTTGCCGTTTACAGTAAGAGTCTTCTTAGGTTCATTGATTGAGATTTCACCACAACCAGAGACACATGGGCATCCCATACCTCTGGCGACGACTGCTGCATGGCTTGTCATACCGCCACGACATGTTACGATACCACGGGAAACAGCCATACCGCCGATATCTTCAGGGCTTGTCTCTACTCTGACAAGAAGAACATCCTTTCCTTCTGCAGCGGCTGCCTCAGCATCCTTTGCATTGAAGTAAATCTGACCACAAGCTCCACCAGGAGAAGCGTTAAGACCCTTGGTATCAGGAGTAATATTAAGGTCTCTGATTATCTTGTTGTCGAGAATAGGAGCAAAGAGCTTTGAGAACTCGTTTGCAGGAACTCTGGAGACAGCTGTCTCTTTGTCGATAAGTCCCTCTTCCACCATCTCAACCTGGCTTCTGATCCAGCTGAAGATTGTTCTCTTACCATTTCTAGTCTGAAGCATGTAGAGTTTTCCTTCCTGGATAGTGAATTCAAGGTCCTGCATATCATGATAATGCTTCTCAAGCTTCTCTCTGATATCACAAAGCTGCTTGTAAGCATTAGGATTAACTTTCTCAAGTGTATCTATCTTCTGAGGAGTTCTGATACCGGCAACAACGTCCTCGCCCTGAGCATTCATGAGATACTCACCGAAGAACTTATTCTCACCTGTGGATGGGTCACGTGTAAATGCAACACCTGTACCACTTGTCTCGCCCATGTTACCGAATACCATGGCCTGAACGTTTTCGGCTGTTCCCAAAAGTCCACGGATATCGTTCATAAGTCTATACTTGATGGCTCTTTCGTTATTCCAGCTGTTGAATACAGCGTCAATAGCCTTAAAGAGCTGATACTGAGGATCCTCTGGGAAATCTTCACCTGTGTGTTTCTTATAAATGATCTTATATCTCTTTATGACTTCCTTAAGGTTTTCTGTGTCAAGTTCTGTATCGAAGACTTTACCGTTTTCATCTTTGACAGACTGAAGTGCATCTTCAAACTTTGCATGAGGAACGCCCATTACAACGTCACCGAACATCTGGATAAAACGTCTGTAAGAATCCCAAGCAAATCTTTCATTACCTGTCTTGTCGATAAGAGCCTGAAGTGAATCAGGTGTGAGACCAAGGTTAAGGACAGTATCCATCATACCTGGCATTGACTGTGCAGCGCCGGAACGGACAGAAACAAGGAGAGGATTCTTCTTATCACCAAGCTTTGCGCCCATAAGGTCTTCAAGCTTCTTTAGGTTGACAAGAACTTCATCTCTCATTCCATTAGGATAAGTTCCATTATGCTTATCAAAGAAATCGCAAGCTTCTGTTGTGATTGTGAATCCTGGAGGAACAGGGAGACCGATGCTTGTCATATCAGCAAGGTTGGCACCCTTTCCACCAAGTAGATCTTTCATGTCGCCTCTGCCTTCAGCTTTTCCATCGCCGAAGAAGTAAACATACTTTTTGTCTGCCATTGAAATATTCCTGTTTATTAAGTTTTATTAGATTTTTGTTTAATCGCAAATTCAATGTTACTAGTTAAACAAATTACAGTCAATCAAAAATAAAACATTCTAAATGCAAATGTCTCTATATAAAGCATTAACGATTTATAAAAATAAATAAAAGTTATACATCTATTACAAAATAGAAAGAGCTGAAGTCTCCCCCAGCTCTTAGTTTTTTATCAGATTGCCTCAGAGTAATACTCCAAGCCTACGCTTTCTCCGTTGTTTCTAAGCTTCTGGAGAGCAGCCTTCTCAATCTGTCTGATTCTCTCTTTTGTAAGGTTATACTCATCGCCAATTGCCTTAAGACTCATTGGTTCGTTGCCATTAAAGCCATATCTCTTTTCGATGATGTCTCTCTCTTTGTCACCAAGAACAGACAACAGGCCTCTTACATCCTTCTCCATCATATGGTTGACAACATCGTCTTCAGGTGACTGAGTCTTATCTTCAACAAAGTCAAAGTAACTGCTGTCACCCTCTTCATCACCCTTAATAGGACTATCGAAGCTAATCATATCTCTTGTAACTTCCAATAGGTTCTTTACAAGAGTTACATCCAAGCCCGAAGCCACAGCAATCTCATCTACTGTGGGATCGCTGATACCCTTTTTGTGGATAAGATCATTCTTTGCCCTTACAATCTGAATAAGTTCATTGCTTCTATTCAAAGGTAGTCTAACAGGTCTTGACTGTTCTGCAAGAGCCTTTAGAATAGCCTGTCTAACCCACCATACGGCATAAGAAATAAAGTGGTATCCCTTCTCAGGCTCGAACTTATCAACAGCTGTCATAAGACCAATGTTGCCTTCATTGATCAAGTCTTCAAGAGGCATTCCCTGACCTCTGAATTTCTTTGCAACAGATACGACAAATCTGAGATTTGAGTTAATAAGTTTCTCTCTGGCCTTCTTGTCACCATTCTTTGCCTTAAGAGCAAGTTCATACTCTTCGTCATATGTAAGAAGTGGAATCTTGTCGATAGTTTTCAAATATGTTGAAAGAACTTCGTTATCAGAATCAGAGTATTTAGTGTTTTTTACGTCGGCCATAATGCTTTCTCCTTAACACTAATACTTATGAAATATTCGTGCCAAAATTAGGTATTTAATTATACTAAAAGAAGTTATCTCAATTTTTGAATATGAACTATATATGTACATCGTTTCTTTTTGACACAACACAAAAGAAAACAATACATTTAGAGACATTTTGACACAGGAGAATGTTAATTCTCGTCAAGAGAGTCATTTTGGCACGGAAATTGGATTTTGATTTCCAAAAGCATGTTTACTCTACCTTCGTTTGACAAAGGAATCTGGGAAGAAGAGACATCTTCTTCAAACTCTTCATATGTATCCAGAATCAAATCCGAGACCATGTCGCCTTCAGGAAGAGCAAGGGTATAATTCTTTTTCAAGGAAAGATATGTTGCAAGCTGATAGCGGAAGAAGGCTCTAAACTCTTCACACTTCGGGCACTTGTTTCCAAGTCTAGGAAGGAAAATGGATGCATAACTTTCAAAGATATCTTTTAATATCTTTCCACCTGCCTCTCCTTTACTTGAAACACTCTTTGCCAATGCATTTCTTTCCATTTTTACACCCATTGCTATAAAGATAATAATGATTCTTCATATGACAAGAGTCAAAACTACATTTTTTCCACATATTTTATTGATGTAGAAAAACAATGGAGAAAACGAAAACTTCTCATTTTTCTCTTGTCGATAACGTGTTGTGTAGTTATATTTTCACTTGTGGTCAAACACAACTAAAAATAGAAAACTTATAACAAGAGGTATAGAAAAATGAAGATTATTCCACTTGGAGACAGAGTTCTTCTTAAGGCTAAGGAAGCAGAGACCAAGACAGCAGGCGGACTCTTTATTCCTCAGACAGCACAGGAAAAGACACAGATTGCTACTGTAGTAGCTGTAGGCGACGACGAATCAATCAAAGTCAAGGTCGGTCAGCAGGTTCTACATGATAAATATGCAGGAACACAGATCAAGGACAACGGAGAGGAGTATCTCATCCTTGGTGCTGGCGATATCCTTGCTATCATTGAGTAACAGATAGACTTAAGTGCGCTGATGAGGGAAGAGATTCCCTCATTTTTTTATGAGTTCTATTATGTAAAGGTAGGCTTCATGAATCTCTTGGAAACGCCTCGAGGCAAAATCCAAGTATTCTTGATCCAAGCCTAAGGACGAAATTGAATCGGGATGAAACTTACGGGAGAGAAGTCTATATCTCTTATTTAGCTCCTCAAGGGTCGGAAGAGTATCAAAGCCAAGAACTTTCAAGTTTTTTATTATCTCTTCATCTATTCTGTTTGTTTTCTCTTCTTTTTCTTTTCTTTCCTGAAAGAAGGCATCTATCCAGCCTCCCCTATCATTTTTAATATACAGGACAGCATCTTTTCTTATGCCCTTGTTCCAATGAAGGCCAAAAGAAAGACCTCTAAACTCGTCTTTGACTCCATCATACCAAATAGATTTCAAATTAGATGCTGAAGAAAAGGCCGCTACACCGATACGCTTAATAGAATGTGGTAGAGAAATAGACTCTATAGCGCTGCCTAAGAATGCCCCATCCGGGATTTCTTTAATCCTGAATCCCATGTCAATACTTCTCAGTTTCTTTGTACCTGAGAAAGAGAGTGTCCCGATTCTGTTTACCCCTTGTGGTAGAGAAACAGAAAAAAGACGGTTGGCATCTTGAAAGAACTTTGCAGGGACTTCAGTATTATCTGGAGGAAAAGAAAAGCATTTAATGCCAGAAGAAGCGAATACTCCCTCTCCAAATTCTATTTCTTTAGAAGAAAATACACACTCTTCCAGGCTTTCAGTTCCAGAAAAAGCACCATCACCACAGTACTCAAGGTTACTTGAGAATTTGATAGATCTAAGATTCTTGCACTCTGAGAATGCATTCTTCCCTATTTCGATTATCTGTATACCTTCGGCTGTAGGTGGAATGACAGCGTATCTGAGGGACAAAGGATTTGTCACTCCGATAATTCGACCTCTTCCATTCGTAACGATTTCTACCTTGTCACGGAATATAGAGTTACGATACTCAGGCCATCCTGTACGAAAAGCATAGAATCCATTTATCTTTGCATCTACTTCATCTCTATCCATAGCTATCTCAATACAGGAAATTCTCTATCTTTGAGGGAATGTTTTCAACCATAGTGTCTTCCGGATAATATCCGTCAGGAAGAGAAGAGAACATCATAAACCTATATCCTTTCTTTACGATTCTTCCGTCAAGTATCATGACAATACCCTTGTCTTCTTCATTTCTAATCAATCTACCCACACCTTGCTTCATCTTAATTACAGCGTTAGGCACTGTCAGTGTCATAAAAGAACCTTTCTCACTATGCATATCTATATATCTGCTTCTCGCCATGTTTATAGGATCTGAAGGCACTTCAAATGGCAGCTTCACTATTATTACAAGTCTCAGCGTGTTGCCTGGAGCATCAATTCCTTCCCAAAAAGAAGATGTGGCGAAGAGAGAGGCATCCTCACTATTTTTGAACCTATTAAGTAGAACATGTCTACTTGTATTAGGATTCTGCAACAATAGCTCCATATCTTCCCCAATTTCTTTTGATACTATGTCATAGACTTCGTTCATCATAGAAAAAGAGGTAAAGAGAACCAACGCTCCTCCACCACTTGAGAGTATAGAGTCCTTGATTACAGATGAAGCATAGGAAGCATAACTCTCGTCATTTTTCTTCCATTCTCTTCCGTCTTGAGGTATTAGATACAAAAGTTGGTGCTGGAAATCGAAGGGAGAAGGATAAAGTCCCTTAAGAACAAGATTATTTCCCTCCAGCCCTGAACGCTTTGCAAAGTAGTCGAAATTCTTGCCTACACTAAGAGTTGCAGAACAGTAAATAAGACTATCCAATTGGTCCACAAGTCTCTCTTTTAGCTTGGGCCCCACTTCCATTGGGGCAATGGAGATTATAGGTGAGCCGTCCGGTCCATCAGTAGCATAAGGAATATAGTTATCATAATCGTTAAAACGAATCCAGGATCGAAGCACATCAGATAAATAGCATAAAGCGGCGCCATATCTATTTGCCCTGTCGATATATTGCTTCACTTCCTCTACGTCGCTTTCCCAGATGCTCATTATTCTCTCGCCCAAGTTTCTCATCATTAAAGCAACTTCTTCTCCCGTGCTTATAGTATTACGGAAGCGTGCAAAAAACTCTTCCCTAAATAGCATGGCTCTTCTATCAGGAAAACAAGTGAGGACTCTTTTTAAGATTGAATCATACTCTTCCGCTTCAGTCATCAAGGATTCAAGAGCTTTCAAAAGCACTCTGCCTTCGCCCTTGGCATCTTCTCTTTCATAGGGAGACAAGAACTCTATCAAGCTTATATTTCCATATCTTCCCATTTTTCTCTTCAGGCTATCACAGTTAAATCTAACTTGAGCCAATGAGTATTTATTGCTGAAGGAATCTGTAGCTTCACTTTCAATATGGTGGGCTTCGTCTATTACCAAGTGAGTGTAACCAGGAAGTATTGTGGGCTCAGAAAAGTCTTCACCATTCTCCCACCTTATTTCCGCATCAGACAAAACTATATGATGATTAGTAATGATGAGGCTTGCGTTTTGAGCGTTTTTCCTGGCTCTATAAAAAAAGCATTCATCATAGAAGGGACAAGTCCGCCCCAAACAGTCGTCTTCGTCGCTCATCAACTCTCTCATCAAGTATGCAACTCTGCTGTCTGTAATATCTGATCTGCTTCCAGTAGCAGTTGTCTCTACCCAATTTCTAAGCTTTCCTTCTCCTGATTTCCTGTCTTCAGATAGAAGAGATGTCTCTGCTTCCTGGGCCCTGTACTTACGTAGGCATAGATAGTTTGCCCTGCCATAGAGGATTGCAACTTTCGGATGCATAGAGAGGGCATCCATCAAAAAGGGCACGTCCTTATCATAGAGCTGCTTCTGTAAGGGAATAGTACTGGTGGCCACAATTACTCTCGCCTCACTATTACGCTCCAAAAGAAGAAAAGCAGGAACAAGATAAGCAAAAGACTTACCGATACCGGTTCCAGCCTCCACAACCGCCGGGACTCCATTTTCAAAGGCAGTCTCAACTAAAACAGCCATCTTCTCCTGGTCTTCTCTATAAGTATATAGGCCTAGTTTCTTCTTCAATATTCCGAAGGGTGAGAAAACATCCTCAATCGTCATCGGCAACCTTCCATTCTGAGAGCTTTCTATGTAAAGTTTTTCTTCCGATTCCCAATATTTCCGCAGCCTTGGTCTTATTTCCTCCAGCAAAAGAGATAGTCTCCATAATGATAGCTTTCTCAGCTTCCTCCATAGTAATAGGGAGATCGAGGGAAATAGACTTCTCTTTATCATTTTCACCCCTGATATGGGAAGGAAGATCATCGTACTCGATAGTCTTACCCTTTGCCATGACTACAGCGCTTTCCATACAGTTCTTGAGCTCTCTGATATTCCCTGGCCAAGAGTAGCTGAATAGGGCTTTTCTTGCATGGGGTGAAATGCCGTCTATATCCCTACCGTTTTCTTTTGCAACTTCCTTGACAAAAGAAAGCGAAAGAAGATCTATATCCTCTTTTCGTTCCCTAAGAGGAGGAACGCTGATTTCAACTACAGCTAGTCTGAAGTATAAGTCTTCTCTGAAGTTACCCTTTCTTACTTCTTCTTTTAGGTCCCTGTTGGTGGCTGCAATCACTCTTACGTCAACGCTTATTGTTTTTTCTCCGCCAACTCTCTCAAACTCTCTCTCCTGAAGGACCCTCAATAGCTTTACTTGAGTAGCTGCATCAATTTCACCGATTTCATCCAGGAAGAGAGTCCCTCCGTCTGCAAGCTCAAATCTTCCTTTCTTCTGACTGGTAGCACCGGTAAATGCTCCTTTTTCGTGACCGAAGAGCTCAGATTCAAGGAGTGTGGAAGAGAGAGAAGCGCAGTGCACCTTGATAAATGGCTTACCATGACGAGTAGAAAGAGACTCTATGGCATCAGCAACCAGCTCCTTTCCAGTTCCGCTTTCACCGGTAATAAGCACAGTGGCCTTACTTGGAGCAACTTGGTTTATAGTCTCCATTAATGCTGCGACCTTGCCGCTTTTTCCGATTATCTTGGAGTATTTCTGCTGGTTCTTTAGTTTTTCTATTTCTTCGGTAAGTTTTTTGTTCTGTTCCTGAAGCTCGCTGTTTGCAAGACACTTCTTTACAACGAGAAAGAGCTTATCCAAGTCTACAGGTTTCGTAAAGAAATCTACGGCACCACGTCTCATAGATTCCACAGCAGTCTCTATTGTTCCGTGTCCGGTAAGTACTATAACAGGAAGCGTGGGGTAAGCGGAGCTTATTCTCTCCACCAGCTCGTTGCCATTCATCATTGGCATTCTTAGGTCTGTGATCACAAGATCAACGTTATTTGTGTTGACTTTATCCCAAGCCTCTTTTCCGTCATAAGCCGTCAAGACATTATAGGATTCCAAAGTAAAAGCTTCTTCAAGACCGCTGACGATGTTTTTTTCATCATCCACAATTAGTATTGTCTTCACTCTTTTCCTCCCTCCAATGCCTTACGTTCACTTACTGGAACAGGGAACTCCAGAATAAACTCGGTCCCCTTCCCCACCTCACTCTTTACATGAATATCGCCATTATGCTCTTTCATGATCTTATAAACCAAAGTCAGACCTAGTCCCGTACCGCTGGCCTTAGTGGTGAAATATGGCTCGAATATCTTTGATAGCTTTTCTTCCGGTATTCCACAACCTGTATCTTTTATCCTCAATGAAATGAAGTCCCCTTCATTTTTACTGTAGATATATAGTTCTCCACCATTCTCCATTGCTGCGAAAGCGTTCTGTACAAGATTTAGAAGAGCCTGCTTTATTAGTCTGGCGTCAAACTCAATTCTAGGAATAAATGAATCAAGCTTCGTCTCCACATCTATCTTTTTCTCTTCCGCCTCTGGAAGAAGGAAAGACACAACTTCATCTATCTCTTCATTAAGAGACCCGAGCCTTAATTCGACATCCAGTGGTTTGACTGCATATAAGAAATCCACGGCAATTTTGTTTAAGTGCTCCGTCTCTTCTTCTATGACAGATAAGTATTTGTCGGCCTTTTCTTCATCCAGTGATCCATAACGCTGGAAGGCTTTTCTCATCAGCTGAGTATGTATCTGCATGGCTGCAAGCGGGTTCTTTATTTCATGTGCAACCCCTGCCGCCATCGTAGTCATACTGGCAAGGCTTTCACTTCTTCTCAGTCTTGTTTCTTTTCTTATATCTTCCGAAATATCACTGATGATTATATCCATATACTGATTAGAAGTAGAATAGAGGCGTCGGAATGATACACGAAGAGTCCTTAGCTCAGCCCCGACTTGGATAGTAAAGTCTCTATTCTCCCCCTTT
Source organism: Spirochaetales bacterium (assembly GCA_022771185.1). Taxonomy (GTDB): domain Bacteria; phylum Spirochaetota; class Spirochaetia; order Sphaerochaetales; family Sphaerochaetaceae; genus Ornithospirochaeta. Next base: position 15,090 of record JALFCJ010000032.1, read on the forward strand.
TCCTTACCATTAATCACATTTTCAACATAACTACATAAGTCTTCGTCTGAGATACACTCTCTCAGTGTCATACCTTCCAAGGGGCGATTTCTATACTTTCTCTGATAAGGGACAAGTGAGAATACACGTTGATTTGCCAAAACAACAACGCCCTTTTCATCGATTATTACATGTCCATCGTTTAGGCTGTTAAAGAGAGCCGAGTATATGTCGCTCTCTTCCAGGGCTTGTGATATTAGATTTTTCAACTCCTTTTCAGGGCAGGAAGAAAGATCTTCAGATACCCTCCTAAGTAATCTATTTGACACTGATTGCCTCCCTTAAAAGTAAATCAAAGGCCATTCTGGGTCCCATGTTGTAAACATCGGTGGAGATAATATAAGAGTTCAGAATCTCTGCTTTTCTCTTGGCGTTGATACCGTTTATCCTTCCCTCTTTCCAAGCCTTTTCCAATAAATATAACAAACTTTCAACAAAGTGGCTCCAAGCAGAGAGTTTTTCCAATGAAGAAAGAATTTCTTCTTCATTTTCTCCGACTATAGGCTTCGATGATATCAACGCCTCCGATACCGCATTCAAGTCTCTATCGAACTCTTTCCTGGCTTCTTCTCCGCTTCCCTTCTCAAAGAA